>JAICIM010000041.1 GCA_025928885.1 Ktedonobacteraceae bacterium
ATCAGATACGGTGCCAGGAAGAGGTACGCGGCCAGCGTTTCGCCGCGTTGAGTACCGTCTGGACGCGAACGGCGCGGTGTGTTCCTTGCTTGTTTGATTGCTGATGATGCCATAACGGTCCTCCTTTAGGTGAGCAGTTCGTTGTCGATCTGTTGGGCGGCGACATCAAGAGCGCTCTTCGCGTCGGATCTGCCGAGCAACACTTTCTCAACGGCCTGATCAAGCTTGTCGTGGATTACGCCGGTATGTGGGCCGAAGTTGTCGGCGTAGCCATAGGTCGCGGCATCGAAGAGCGTCTTGAAGCCGGGTTGTTTTTGAAAGTAGGGATCATCGGCCAGGCTCTTGAGTGATGGTAGTGCGAAGCCCGCGTGCAACTGGCTGCCCTGCACGTCCTTTCCGGTCATATACTTGATCAGTTCCCAGGCCGCTGCGGGATATTTCGTCTGGGCGTAGGCGGACCAGGAGTTGGTAAAGATCAGATCGGCGCGTTTGCCATTGGGGGCAACGGGGACGGGCGCGATGCCATACTGCACGCTTGGGAACTGTTCAGTCATGTAAGGGATTAGCCACGGTCCCTCGAACGCCATTGCCGCTCGCTGCTTGCCGAAAGCATCACCAGCCCAGGGCGAGGCGACATCGGCAGGACGAACTGCTGAGTGGTCCTCGCGCTGAAACGCGGAGTAGAAATTGAGCGACTCGACGCCGGCCTGACTGTTGACGGTCGCCTGTGTACCGTCCGAGTTGAGCACGGAGCCGCCCGCTGCAAAGAGGAAGGCTAGCCAGCGCTGCGACTGCGCATCGAGGGTAATGCCGTAGACGGAGGTGGCGGCGTTGCCGGGCCTGGTCAGCTTTTTGGCAACGGAGCGCATATCGTTCCAGGTCCAGTTGTCAGAAGGGAAGGGAACGCCCGCCTGCTGAAACATCTGCTTGTTGTAAAAGACGCCCAGCGTCCCCCAGTCTTTAGGCAGGCCATAGACGAGGCCGTTTTTGCAACTAAAGGGCGTGATGAGCGATGGATAATAGTCGTTGGCTTGCACGTCATCTTTGACCATGTAGGGCGACAGGTCGAGCAGCTTCCCGGCGCTGATATATTCCGGTGCCATGTCGGTTGAAAGATAGAAGACATCGGGAACATTGCCGCTGGCGACGTTGGCACGCATTTTCGTGGGGTAATCGCCGGTGATGGGCGACCATTTCAACGTAATGTTGGGGTGCGCCTGATGGAACTTATTGAGATTGGTCTGAACCAGCGCATCTTCCGCTGGTGATGATGTCCAGCCGGAAACGGTCAGTGTGACGTTGCCGTTTTCCGGGGTTGCGGCGCTGGTATTGGTGGTATCGGGGCAATCGATCAGGCTGTTCCCTCCGGTTCGCCCTGATCGTGCGATATTGGCGGTGCTGCTGCTCTCCCCAGGACCAGTTCCACTGCCGCCACAGGCCGCGAGCAGCACGAGGAAGAGGATCAGCAGCAACGCACTCAAACGCCTCAAAGGCTTCACGCTTTTCATAAAAGCCTCCTTTTCTGGCACGAGATAGGGTTAGATGCACACATTGCTTGAGCTTCTCGTCAGACAAAAACTGTATCATTGCATATTGTTATTACTGGCGAAAGCGCAAAATGGTCTCAGAGCGTTGTTGCATTGTTCTTCATCGGACTTTTCCGTTCCCTATAAAATAAAAAAAGATGCCAGCTGAACAATCAACAGCGATCGTTCGGCTGGCATTGAGAGAGGGACGGTTGTTGTTTTACTGCTGCTCGGGAGATTGCGTCTGCTGCTGTGGCTGAGACGGCTGGTAATAGGGCGTCTCAGTAGATTGCTGTGGCTGAGATGGCTGATAATAGGCCGTCTCAGGCCGATAACCCGTGTTATATGACTGCTGTTGAGCCTGTTGAGATGGTTGATAGTAAGGCGTCTCAGTCGATTGTTGTGGCTGGGACGGCTGGTAATAGGGCGTCTGTTGGCCCTGGTTGGTGAAACGCTGCTGCCACTGAGAGCCGCTTCCTTTGATCGAATTCCAGGCTGCATCGGCGCTGCCCAATGTAACCAGGCGATAGATGAACAGGCCAGCTAAGGCTAGCAGCGTTATCAGGATGACCGGGAAGAGCAGATGGAACAGCCCTCCAAGCAGGCCAATGCCGATAGGGAAGATCAGCGGAAACGCGATAGGAATGATATGCGGGAATAGTTTTATTTTGCTCCAGAACGACGGAGAGTTATTGTACATGGAAAGATGCTCCTTTGTCTCTTAAGGACAATACACGCATGCTGAATTTTTTTGCTTAATAATATTGACGAATCAAGAGGGCTACTCTCAAATGTATGTGTTCTGTAATTGGTACGAACTATATGAACCGGGGTTGCAGAGAGAAAACCTGCTATGGAAAGTTTTGTTGGTAGACAGAACGTGTGCAATGTGGCTTACTATAGCTAAGAGAAAAGCTTGTAGTAATGATGCACGGGCGTTGCTTTCCAGGAGGAACAACATGGCGACAACGAGGCCACAACGAGAAGCAGTTATTGTAGAAGCGATTCGCACCCCTATGGGACGCCGCAACGGGAAGCTCAAAGACTGGCATCCCGTTGATTTGATGGCTGAAATCTTGACGGATCTGATCGAGCGCACGAAATTGGACCCGAGTCTTGTGGACGATGTGATTGTAGGCTGTGTCAGTCAGGTTGGTGAGCAGAGCTTGAACGTGGCTCGTAACGCAGTTCTGGCCGCCTGCTATCCCGAATCTGTTCCCGGCACCACGGTTGATCGACAGTGCGGATCGAGCCAGCAGGCGATTCACTTCGCGGCCCAGGGCGTCATCAGCGGCGCGTACGATATTGCGATTGCCGGTGGCGTCGAGTCGATGACCCGCGTTCCGATGGGATCGAACTCGCAGGGGCCGGGCCAGCCGTTTGGACCTCGCATGGTGGCCCGTTATGATAATGGACTGGTGCATCAGGGCATCAGCGCCGATCTCATCGCGCAGAAGTGGGAGTTTTCGCGAGCAGACCTGGATGCCTTTAGTCTGGAGAGCCATCGTCGGGCCGCGCAGGCCACGATTGAGGGACGTTTCAAGACGCAGATTCATCCGATCCAGGTCCAGAACGAGGATGGCAGTACTGCGCTCTTTGAGGTAGACGAGGGCATTCGTTCCGATACGAATATGGAGAAGCTGGCCTCTTTAAAACCGGCATTCAAGCCAGATGGCCTCATCTCTGCTGGCAACTCGTCACAGATCAGCGATGGAGCCTCCGCCGTGTTAATTATGGAACGAGAGACCGCTGAGCGATTGGGTTTGAAGCCGCGTGCTCGCTTTATCTCCTTTGCCGTCGCAGGATCAGACCCCATTTTCATGCTCACCGGCCCGATTCCTGCCACACAGAAAGTGCTGGCAAAAGCGGGTCTGGCTCTTGACCAGATGGATCGCATCGAGATCAACGAGGCGTTCGCCAGCGTGGTGCTGGCCTGGCAGCGCGAGACCGGCGCGGATCTCAGCAAAGTCAACGTCAATGGTGGCGCGATTGCCGTTGGCCATCCGTTGGGAGCATCAGGCGCTCGCCTCACAACAGTGCTATTGCACGAGTTAGAGCGTATTGGTGGCCGCTACGGTCTGCAAACGATCTGTGAGGGCGGTGGTATGGCAAATGCATTGATTTTAGAGCGGTTGGATTAATACAAGTTGCGTGGCATGATGGATCGCGCTTTTCTCGATATTAATTATATCTTTGGGAAAGTGCGATCCACTGAGCAATTATGACGTATGGGAGCTTCCAAAGGGAGCGGGATTGTTTATAGCGTCTCGTCCAATTCCACGTCTGCCAGATCGTCAACGCTTACGCCGAGTGCTTTTGCCAGCTTGAGTAATGTGCTGTAGGCGACATCGCGATGAGGATCATGAAAAATAGCCTGTACCGTCTTGTAATTGACATCTGCGATGCGCGATAAACGCGTCATACTGATGTGTTTTTGCTCTGCAATTTCCCTGACCTTTAAATGTATCATACACCCTCCTGAAATGAATAAACGCACTGCAATTAGCCTGGCTCTTGCATGTGTATATGCAAGTTACCCCAGGGAATTTAGAAAAATGGTAGCGCTAGCTGGTTCCAGGTATAGGTAGCATACATGCTGACGGGTAGTAGCGTCAAGATTGCGCTGTGTCAACGCGTTCCGGCAATTTGCTAATAGCACCTAAATAGAGGGAGTGCTGGTGAGGAGACAGCGAAAAAGACGACCTGTAGAGAGCAGTTGTAGATAATTTGCACATAGAAAAGGGGGACGGGGAGGCTTGACATTGTTTCTTCCCGTTAGGTATACTTAGTGAAAACACAACACTGAATTCTGAACAGGAACAACTGAATAGCTTGCAGTAGCAATTAACTGCTCTCATCAAGAGAGGTGGAGGGAAACGGCCCTATGAAGCCCGGCAACCCACGTGCAATGTAGCAGGAAGGGTGCCAATTCCGGCGGATGAAACACATTATTCCGCAAGATGAGGGGAATGAGCGAAGAAGCGAAGCCCCTGAGATCAGGGGTTTTTTTATTGGTCTTTATTGATTGCAATACCAACCTCTAGTGCAGAGGTGGCGCAAACAGGCGGGAGCATAGTTGAGGAAGCTCCCGAAGCTTAACAAGAGAAGAGAAGAACGTTGAAGAGGACGAGTAAATGCAATGGGTGGCTACAGCGAGTTGACGAAGATGAGAAGGTCAGCGCCATTCCAGCATTGAAAATGACCTCGGAGTTGCAGGTTGAAAGCCCAATAGGCTAGTAGACTGAGCCGTCTTGCCGCGTTACAGGCTGGAGTGCTGCCATTAGCATGTGATTGGGCAGCACTTGCAAGGCTGGCATTGTGAGATGCCAGCAAACCAGGGTGGTACCGCGAAGACGTTTTACCCCTCGCCCCTGTATGGGTGAGGGTTTTTTTATACCATTTTCGAGCATACGAATTACTGTATTGAGAAATAAGACAGGGATCTGGCCTGGATAGGGGCCAGGAGTCGCAGAACAATAGAGCCGGGGTGATTGGCTGTGCCTCGCCCGATACTTTACGAAGGAGAGTGCTATGGTGGTACAACTGGAGCGACCCGTTGAGGTGTATACGACGAATCTGGTTTCTGACCCTATGATGTACACCTACACGTTCGATTCATTGCCATTGCAGCGCGGCGGCCTCTTGGGTCCCGTGACGCTGGCGTATGAGACGTGGGGAACTCTCAATGCTGAGGGTGATAATGCCATCCTGATTACGCACGCCCTGACCGGTAGCTCACATGCTCATGATGTAGAGCACCCCGATGATCCAAAGGTCGCGTGGTGGAATCCGCTGATCGGTCCTGGCCGCCCTTTTGATACCTCTCGCTACTTTGTGATCTGCTCAAATATTCTTGGTGGTTGCGCAGGCAGCACTGGCCCGGCTTCTATCGATCCGCGCACCGGACGCCCATATGCGATGGACTTTCCAGTCATTACTATTCGTGATATGGTACACGCGCAACGCCGTCTGGTTGAACACCTGGGCGTCAAAAAGCTGGCGATGGTGGCTGGCGGCTCGATTGGTGGGCAGCAGGCGTTAGAGTGGGCGGTAACCTATCCCGAATTAGTGGGAAGGGTTGTCGTGATGGCGGCGACGGCTGCGCTGACTGCTCAAGCGGTGGCGTTTAGCGAGGTGGAGCGACAGACGATTATGGCCGATCCGCGCTGGCAGAATGGCAACTACGCTCCAGGGGAAGGGCCAACAACCGGACTTGCTATCGCGCGTATGCTGGCGATGATCACCTATCAGAGTGAAGAGACGATGGAGATGCGTTTTGGGCGTAATCTGCCAGATCCCTGTCGCAGTGATGGCATCTCTTCGCCCAGTCGCCAGCCCGATCTGGGGACGCGCTTCGATGTCGAGAACTATCTGTATTATCAGGGAGCCTCGCTGGTACGTCGCTTCGATGCTAATAGTTTCCTCTACGTCAGTCGCGCAATGGACCTGTATGATGTCAGTGAGGGTTATTCTTCTCTGGAGGCGGCGCTACAGCGACTCAGCAGTAAAGCACTGTTTGTTGGTATTCGTTCGGATTTTCTTTTCCCGGCAGCCCATGTGCGCTGGCTGGCCGAGAAAGTGCGTGCGGTGGGCGGAGATGCGCACTATGTCGAACTCGATTCACCTCATGGTCACGATGCCTTCTTGAAAGAGTGGGATCAAATGACCGCAGCACTTATAGATTTTAGCTGATTTTCATCGTCAAGCGTAGTTTTGTTTGCATTATCTCTCGATTGAAGGCGCGGGTTCGTTGTAAAGGTTGGCGTTCCGACGCCTCGTATTGAAGGAGCAGGTTCTTATTATGGCACTCAATAGTAATCGCAGTTACGGTTTTGAAACGTTATCGTTGCATGCAGGGCAGGAGACGGCGGACAGCGCCACCAATTCTCGCGCTGTTCCCATTTATCAGACCTCTTCTTTTGTCTTTGATAGCCCTGAGCATGCTGCCAACCTCTTCGCACTCAAGCAGTTTGGCAATATTTACACGCGTATCATGAATCCGACCCAGGATGCATTTGAGCGGCGTGTAGCGGCTCTAGAAGGTGGCGTGGGCGCTCTGGCCGTTGCTTCCGGCCAGGCGGCTGAGACGCTGGCGCTGTTGAATATTGCGGGTGCGGGCGATGAGGTTGTTGCCTCAGCCAGCCTCTACGGCGGCACCTACAACCTGTTCCACTATACGTTACCCAAATTTGGCATTAAGGTGCATTTCGTGGATAGTCGGGAGCCGGAGAACTTCCGCGCCGCGATCAATGAGCGCACAAAGGCCCTCTATGCCGAGACGCTGGGCAATCCTCGCCTGGACACCCTGGATATTCGCGCGGTTGCCGATATTGCGCATGAGCATGGGTTGCCGCTGATCGTTGACAATACGTTTGCAACCCCCTATCTGCTTCAGCCGTTCAAGCACGGCGCTGATATTGTCATCCATTCGGCTACCAAGTTTATCGGCGGGCATGGTACTTCCATTGGTGGCGTGATCGTCGATAGTGGCAAGTTCGATTGGGCGGCCAGCGGGCGCTTCCCCGACCTGACCGAGCCTGATCCCTCGTATCATGGCGTGCGCTACGTGGAGGCGCTTGGCCCCCTCGCCTATATCATTAAGGCGCGTGTCCAGTTGTTGCGCGACCTGGGACCGGCGGTTGCTCCCTTGAACTCCTGGCTGTTCTTGCAGGGATTGGAGACGCTGCCGCTGCGCATGGAGCGCCATAGCCAGAATGCTCAGCGCATTGCCGAGTTCCTGGAGCAGCATCCCTCGGTTGATTGGGTGAGCTATCCTGGCCTGGCGAACCATCCACAGCACACGCTGGCGAAGAAATACTTTACGCATGGCTATGGCGCGATCCTGGGCTTTGGCATCAAGGGTGGTCTGGAGGCTGGCAAGCAGTTGATCCGCCATATCGAACTCTTCTCACATCTGGCGAACGTTGGCGATGCAAAGTCGTTGATTATCCATCCTGCCAGCACGACGCATTCGCAGTTGTCGGAGTCCGAGCAGATCGAAACCGGTGTGTCGCCTGACTTCATCCGCCTCTCGGTCGGTCTGGAGACGGTTGAGGATCTGATCGAGGATCTGGATCAGGCGTTGCGGGCCGCAACCGCTGAAGCGGGCGTATAATCTGAGAAATAAAAAGATTGATAACGGGGAGTTCCATGTGACGCACTCCCCTGCTCGCCGTTGTAGACAGATCAATCTCCATTGGTGATAGAGATACTTGTAGGTGGCGTGGTGGTCAACCACGCGGGCCATTCAATAGAGCAGATATGAGTGGATGGATCATGGAACAGACGGTCAGTGTATTAAAATTTGGAGGAACATCTGTCGGCAGTGGTGAACGCATTCGGAATGTTGCGAAGATTGTTGCCAGTGCATTGAAAGAGGAAGATAGCTTTCCCGTTGTGGTCGTCTCGGCGATGTCGGGCATCACCGATCAACTTTTGCGTATCGCCCGTTATGCCTGTTCTGGTGAAGATAAAGCCTGTGAGCAGGAACTGGTGTCATTGAGAAAAAAGCACCTGGAGGCCGCCGAGTATGTGCTTCAGGGCAGCGAACGGGCGCAACTGCCAGCGTTGATAGAGGCGCTGGAGGCATGTCTGGTGCAGCTCGGACGGGATGTGGAGGTGCTGCGTGAAGTGGCAAAGCAGGGGCAGGATGTGGCGTTGTCAACCGCTGCGGTTGCATCCTGGGGCGAGCGTCTCTCTATTCGTTTAGTCGCAGCAGCCATTCGCGATCGTGGCGTGCAGGCCCAGGCGGTGATGCAGGAGATTATTGCGACCACACATCCCCAGGCCGATCCTACCCAGCCCTTTGGCGTCGTTGTGGGGGCCGATCCTTTGCCAGAACAGACGCGGGCCAACGCTCAGCACCTGATTCATCCGCTGGTGGAGCAGAACATTGTGCCAGTCGCGCCGGGTTTTATCGGGCGCACGATTACCGGCTACATCACCACGCTGGGACGCAATGGCTCAGATTATTCCGCAACTGTGCTGGGGGCTGCGCTCGATTGTGTTGAGGTCTCGATCTTTACCGATGTTGATGGCGTGTTGACGGCTGATCCGCGCCTGGTGAAGAATGCGCGTCTGTTGCCCCGGCTCTCGTATGCGGAGGCCGCCCGTCTGTCCTGGTTTGGAGCCAAAGTGCTTCATCCACGCACCCTGATCCCTATTGCCCATCTGAACATCCCGGTTCGTGTGCGCAACACCTTTCGCCCATATAATCGTGGCACAGTCGTTGGGCCGGTGAAGGTCTCGCCAAGCGGGGCCGGAGCGATTACTACGCGGCGCAATCTGGCGTTGATTACGGTGGAGAGTACCGATCTGTTTGGCGCACCGGAGAATGCCGGGCAGGTCTTTGCCCTGGCGGCTCGTGCGGGTGCTGCGCCGGTTGCCATCTGTTCATCCTCCGGGCATCACCTCTCTTTCATGGTCGAGGAAAAGTCCGCTAATTCGGTCGTGGCGCTGTTGCAGCACGATATGGATACATCGGCGTGGACCGTGCGCAGTCGCGGTGGCCTTGCCGCCTGTGCCTGCATTGGCTCTGGTTTTACCGCCGATCGTATGAGTCCGGCTCGCGCCGTGACCGCTCTGGCAAGCGAACGTATTCCCATCGTGACTCAGGGATCGTCTGAGCTTGGCATCACGCTGATTGTGGAAGATCGCGATAGCGAGCGAGCTTTGCGCTGCCTCCATCGCGATCTGATTGCGCCGGTCATCCCGCTGGTACGGCATGGAGCCGCACACGAGAAGAAGCGCGTACCCCGCTAGCTAGTAGAAGCTCGTGAGGCTGTAGCTAATACTATATATAATATTGGGGAGAAATACAGGGCGTCCTGGCGGGTCTGGATAGTTGGGACGATTTGAACAAATAGGGAACGGTTATGTCTGCACAACTTTCATCACGCATTCCTGTGGCCGTACTTGGGGCGACGGGCATGGTTGGTCAACGTTTTATAGAGCTGCTTCAGGGGCATCCGTGGTTTGAACTGGTCGCGCTGGCAGCATCAGATCAGCACGGTGGGCGACCGTATGCGGAGGCGACGCGCTGGCGCTTACCAAACAGCGAGATGCCAGCGGAGGTGGCGAAACTGCCAGTGCTGCCATGCCGCCCTGACGCGCTGCCAGAAGTGAAGATCGTTTTCTCTGCACTGCCGGGCGAGATTGCAGGCGAGATCGAGCTGGCGTTTGCGCAGGCGGGCGTTGCTGTGTTTAGCAATGCCAAAAACTATCGCATGACCCCGGATGTACCGCTGTTGATACCTGAAGTCAATGCCGATCATAGCGCCGCCATTGTGCAGCAACGCAAGCAACGTGGTTGGTCCGGTTGCATCGTCACCAACGCTAATTGTAGTGCCACGCCGCTGGTGATGGCGCTCAAGCCGCTGCAATTGAAGTTTGGCGTTGAGAAGGTGCTGGTCTCCACCATGCAGGCTATCTCGGGCGCAGGCTATCCGGGCCTCTCCGCGTATGATGTCATCGATAATGTGATCCCCTATATCGGTGGCGAAGAGGAGAAGTTGGAGATAGAGACGTTGAAGATGCTGGGAGCGTGGGAAGAGGGACGAGGGTTTGTCTACGCGCCGATGGTTGTGAGTGCGCATTGCAATCGTGTACCAACACGTGAGGGACATCTGGAGTGTGTCAGCGTGTCGTTGGGACGCGATGCCAGTCCTGAAGAGATCATCGAGGCATGGGAGAGCTATGTGCCAGAGCCGCAACGGCTCGGCCTACCCAGTGCGCCGGAGCATGCTTTGCTCTACCGCTACGAACAGGATCGCCCGCAGACGTTGCGCGACCGCGATGCTGGCAAGGGGATGACCACCACGCTTGGCCGTTTGCGTCCCTGTCCTCTGCTGGGCTATAAATTTGTCGTGCTGGCACATAATACAATTCGTGGCGCTGCTGGAGGCTCTGTGCTCAATGCTGAACTGTGCGTGAGTAAGGGGTTGGTGTCGTAGATTATTCAAGTTGAAAAGAAAAGGCGAACATGCAAGTCCCACCTCGCATGTTCGCGTTATTTTATATTCCCCTATCAGTTTTTCATTGCCGCAATTAAATCAGGGATGAGCTTCTCGGCGTTGGGGCTACCCAGGCCAGTTGAGGCATCCCAGCCTTTGGTTGCATTATAGCCGGTGACTTTGGCCGGGGGATTGCCGTTGTCGCCGACGGTGATGTCGCGAAAATCCTGATCGTAGGTGCTGGAACTTGCTAGCTTGTAGAGGGCCGGATTGATAAAGCCCAGAGAGTGTCCTGCCTGCTGATTCGCGATAGCCATGATACCGGCCCAGAGCGGGGCGCTGGCACTGGTTCCGCCCGCAAGCGACCACTCGCCGCCCTGATAGAACGCCATGCCCGTATAGGGGTCGGCAACGGCGGAGACATCGGGAATGCCGCGCCGATTCTGAAATTGCTGCTGTGTTGAGGTTGGCAGCGTTTTCTGATAGTCAGGCATGCTATAGAACTTGCTGAAGCCGCCGCCGGTAGCCCCTCCCATATTATCGTTCCAGACCTGCTCGCTAAACGTATTGCCGCTACGTTTCAACGATGTGCCGCCAACGCTGGTGATCCAGGGGGAGTCGGAGGCAAAACCAACAGCTGGTATTTTGGCGAGTTTATGACCGGCCATATCGGTGACATCGGTAGCGCCATGATCGCCCGATGAAGAGAAGTACGTGATGTTCTGCTGCGTTGTGCTTTTCTGAAGGAGATCATTCCATTGCTGCATCTCCTGCCGCCCCTGAGCATCCTCAAGCGTCAGTTCTGAGGCTCCCCAGCTTTGCGAAATAATGCTGCCCAGCTTATGATCGAGTGCATATTGGACCAGTTGGCGAAATTCGGGGAGGCCAATCGTGCCTTCGGTCTCGGCGACCGGACTCACCAGCACGACGATCTTGGCGTCAGGTGCGAGGGCGTGAATGATCTGCACATCGAGCGTTGTCTCGCCGGCCCAGCCCATCTTATCGCCATTGGGATCGCGCTCAGGGACTTTGAGTGGCGAGATAATCTCAAGGTTGGCAGCTGGCAGACCAAACTGCTGGTCGAACACATCCATATCTTGCTGAAGCGTCGGGCTACCAAAGGAAACGATATCGATAATGGTCTGTCCTTTGCCGGTAAAGCCTTTATCGATGAGAGGCTGAACGCCGTATGCAAGGCGTAACGATTGCGGTGTCTGACAATTTTTCACCTTGATAAGCGGTTTGGGACAGACATCTGTGGTGGTGCCTGATGTTGAACCGGTTGTTGTGGGTGATCCTGCGATGGTCTTAGACTTCCCTTGAGATGTATTTGAGGAACTTGTAGCTGGGGAGGTGCAGGCTGTGAACAGACAAAGCAAGACCAGGAGCGGTAGCAAGCGTCGCAATGCGTGTGTCATGGTCGGGAACTCCTATTTGTTCGAGAGTAGTGAGCAGATCGGGCCTGAAATGGCGCAAGGTGCCGTCCAAAGTGTATGCTGGCGTTGATACCGCCAGATGGTGTCTCTTTATATAGATAGACGTAGATAGCTTTCATTATATCTTAACGTTGCATCGATGGGAATTGATCCAGAGGGGAGAATAGAGGTTGGCGCCAGTATTGTTTTTGCGCAAATTGATGAGTGAAATGCAAATCGATCCTAGTCCTATAGTCCTACACAAGCAGGCTCAACTTGACCGATGGGACGAGCTTGGGTAAATTTGCTGTTAGGTGCTGAACGTGCTGAATGCGAAAGCTATTGTTATTGTTTGTGTGACTCTATTGGATTGAAGGAACATTGTATGTCGTCAATGGATCGTCGTCAAAGTGGTACTGATGAAGGGCAAGCTGGCTTCAGGCCAGAACAAACCCCGGGTCTGGGTGTCCAGCAGATGTCGTTTCCTGAGAATGCCCCTGCGCCTGTTGGTTCACTGCAAGGTCAGTCAAATCAACCATATTCAGCGCCTCCAGGTGGAATGATGCCGTTTGTTGGTCCAGATTCCACGCCAGGAACAAGTAATGCACTTATTGATCCCGCCACGCTGGGCAACCGTCAGTTGCAAGAGGTGGATACGGGAGCAATTCCTATTGTGCCGAAGAATACGACCAGCTTGCGAGATCCGGTGGTGATCGGGCGTACCTGGAATAAGCGTACCGGGTCGATTCGCCCTCCCAAAGGTAGGCGTCTGGTTGTGCATATTGCAGTAACCTCGCTCCTCGTGGTTATCATGGCGGGAACGCTGCTGGCTACGTTATCCACTGCCAGTGGTGCGCATGGGATGTTTAGCATATTTAAATCTGACTCTGGCACCGTGAATACGAAATCGAACAATACGGCGTTGATCGAATCGCAAGCGGCTACCGCAACAGCGGTGACGCAGGATGGTTTTGATCCGGGCGTCAACACGGGGCAGTTTGCGGGTATTCCTGCGGCACCGTCTGGTTATGATAGTACGAGCAATCACTTTTACTATGGGCAGTGTACGTATTGGGCCGCGATGCACTATCATGATCTGACCGGGATCTGGGTACCCTGGTTGGGTAATGCCAATCAGTGGGTGTCTGGCGCAGCGCAGAATGGTTGGACTGTCTCGAATACGCCCACAATCCATTCCATCATTGTGATGCAGGCGGGCATTCAGGGGGCGGGCTGGTATGGACATGTTGCAGTCGTTGAGAAGATCAACTCGGATGGCAGCGTTGTTACCAGTAACTGGAACTGGGCTGGCAGCTGGGGCGCGACCACAATGGTTACGTTCCGGCCAGGATATGGTATTAACTTCATTTCCGCACCAGGAAAATAATATACGTGGCACGACCACATATATTTGCAAGCGACGAAAGAAGATAGGCGATCAACTCACCTATCTTCTTTTTTATTAGCTACCTGCGCCAATGTTCTAGTAACCGACGATAATGAGCAATCATAGCGCGGTGATATTCTTTTTCGGTCCCTGAGCATGCTGCAAACTGGGATTCGTGTGCCTGTAACAGAGTGGCTGCGCCACCGATTGTTCTGGGCGAGACGCGCGTTCGCCGCACACATTCGGGCGGGACAGGCCGCCACGTGGGATCATTGCGCCAGTTGATATAGGGGCAGTTGCGGCAGCGATTGGCGCAACAATAGCCGCGCCGGATCAAGAAGCCACGAGTGGCGATGTGGAGACCTTCTGCTGTAACCTCCCAATCCCCCTCTTCCTGATAAGCAACCATAGAAGTCGATCCTCTGATGCGAGTAAATTATGCATTGCTCTATGTAAATGCGTACACCCATTAGCTGTAATCATAATGATACAGTGAGAAATGGGATGGTGCAATGAATACTTTGTACGATATCTTATCCTCAATCATAGTCGTCATATCAGGACCAGAAATGAAGCAGAGTATTCGTTTTGATAGAATTTTATATGATATTTTTCTTATTTACAAGAAAAAATACAAAAGTATATAGATGTTTATAAATTTATTTAAGAAAACGATTGCATATGTATGGTCATTGTAATTCTTTTGAAAAAACTATTGTAATATCAATGTTAAGATGCTACTATTTACAATGTAACCATGACCGAACGCTCTCTACCCCTGACTGCACATTGCTGACGTGAAAATAATTGTCAGGATAAACGAGTAGTAATGTTGGATTGCTATCTTTTCGTATATCTGCGACGGAGGGACAACATGAGTAGGCAAGAAGTTATTTGTTTTGAAGGGCGTTTTTATGTTGTGACTGAAAAAGACATCAACCGTGAGAGAACGATATTTTACGGATCTAACAAAGAGATGGGAGAGATTGTTGTCAAGGTGTTGGGAGAAGGCACCTTTTGGTCAACGAAAGAGGAGCGGCGGAAATGTATACTGACGGCATATCGCAGGGGGGTGGAGGTAAATGGGGAAGATATCTATCTGGGCGTTGCTCCTATCGGGGAATTGATTAAAGATAAAGCCCTCATCCTGGGGCCACCTTGTACTCCTCGCTCTGAACATGATATAAAAAAGGCCCTTCTTGATACCCCGTTAGAATATGCTCTTGTGCTGAAAAGGCTTCCTACATCTGGTCGTCTGGACGAATTGTTGAGTACACGAGATGCTCAGTGGATCAAAGCTTTACTGCAACACCTTATTTTACATGTGAAAGAGATGCATAAACGGGCCAAAGTAGCAGATATGGCAGATAAGTATGGCCTGCGTTTTGGTAGTCCGGGACAGGTAATGAATAAGCTGAATCATAATATTCGTTGGTTTGAAGGTTCGCTCATTCAGAAAGGGTTGAGGGAGGAGTATGCTGATCTGTTGGAGAGGCTAAGACTGGTCTGGGCATGGGATAAGCTGCCCCTGCTTCTGGAATGGCGCATAAAGCTCAATCCTAAACATATTATTATAGAGGCTCATGGTGATTTACATTTGGGCAACATCTTTTGTCTGATAAAAGATGGCGTCATATTAGAAAGAGTGATTATGCTTGATCTCATTGATTTCTATGATGATTATTTTTGCATGGATAGATTGAGTGATGTTGCCATGCTCATCGTTGAGGTAGAGGCGCTATTGGGTAAAGTCGCATGGAGGGAGTTGATGATGAAAGAATATTTAGGGTACGAGTCTAATGAAGTTATTGCCCGTTATCTGTTGCGGCTCTATATGATTGAAAAGGCGATAGTGCGGGCGGCAGTTGGCCTGGACGCTATTGAGTCTCAATCTATCGCTCGCGGAGATAAGTGTTGGGAGCCAATAAGCAGATTCCTGTCTCTGGCCGATAGATATATTGATATGTTAGAATCTGAAAGATACGCAGTAGATAAATGTCTGGCGACACTCGTGTAACCCTGAGATCCTGGGTGAAACACATCTGGAGCAGATTCTACCGGCTTAATGGGTTGATCTGCTCCTTATTCAAGATAGAGCCATTCCGCATGTTTGAGAGAGTATTGCCCTCCGTACTGGTTAGTAATCAGCACGTTATTCTGGCTATGCTCTTTCAACTTTTTTCTGAGCTGATGCAGGCGTTGGGTAAATCTGGCTTTCTCAATGGTTTCTCCCCAGGCCGCTTTCATAAGTTCCTCCTCGCTGCATTTACCTGGAGACTGTAAAAGTAGCTTCATGAGACCGTATTCTAGTGCTGAAAGCTGGAGGCGCTTACGTGGTTGTTCGGGAAGTGTGATCGTAAGCCAGTAAGCGTGGGATGTGGTAGCCCCGGCTTTATATGCTTGTGGTTTTGGTTGTGTTCGTTGCAGCAGATAATTGCGCAGAATTGCTCCCGGGTAGTGAATTGGCCGCAATGGATCGTAGCGGAGCAGACCCTCATTGGAGAGAATGTAGCGCAGTTCTTTGCCTGCACCACCCCAATTTGTTTCACTGATTGTTTCTGTTGTATGTCTTTGTTTGAACGATGAAAGAAAGCTCTGAAAAGCGGTATTTGTCTCAGGGCTACTTTTGCTCAGCACTTCTTGCAGGCGTTTCCAATGGAGTGAAAGAAAAGGCGTAATGCGTTCATTGACCGATTCGATCAATTCCTTTTGTAGATCTTCTGTCGCTTCGCGCCATTCCTGATAGCTGGATGCATAGATTTGTTTGAAGTGGAACATGCGCCAGCAGAGTTGATGGAGGATGTAAGGGTGCGTCCCCGCCTGTTCGCGTATCCACTCTTGCTCACGTTTTGTAAAGATCTCGTTCCCCCCCAGGTTTCTAAACGCTTGCGACCAGTCTGCGCCGAAATCTTCCGGTTGTTGAGCGAGAAAGGTCGCTGTATCGTTCCAGGTGAAGCATTGTAAGGTGGTGGTGGTGAAACGTGCCAGATCTGCTGAGACATGAACAAATTGATCGATCATACTGGGGCGAGGCAGGCTTGCGATGCAAAGGATCACTCCAAAGTTGGCAAACTCGTCGAGCAGGTCAACCAGGGTACGAATAATGCCGCTATGATTAAGAACAGAGAGCGCGTATTCCTGATGTGTCAGATCTGAGCTTCTTGCCGTGTCGGAGAAGCGAATTTCTGGAGAGAAGCGCTCTATTGCATCCAGCATGATGAAATAGCGAGCCTCTGGATAGCATTGTGTCATCGCCCGCAGCAGGTCACGTAAACCTTTAAGTTCGGTGAGGTTAGCCGCATGCTCTAGCTGGTGAAGCTGCCAGAGCGTATCTATGCATGTTTGGATGAAGGTTTGATAAAGATTGTTGGTGTGTGAGAGCGAAGCTAAATCGATCTGTACAAAATAACGCTGATCGAGGTTAATCTTCTGGCGTAAGATTGCCAGATCGTCTTCATCACGCCATGACCATGTAGTAGTTGTGTGATGTCCTTGAAGTGTTTCATTCAGATAGCGAATAAGCGTTGATTTGCCAATTAATGGCGCTCCTGTTAAAATAATGGCGCTCTGGCTGCTGATGATGATATTCCTGATATCTGTATTTCTTCCTGAAATGTGACCAGTAGTTGCTCTATTCGTATCGATAAGGCGGAAGGGATTGGGAAGCGCGTCCCAGTCTGGCTGTAGTGTGGGCATGGTATGTACTCCTTATGCTCTATTTCTGTACAGTAAAAAACCAGCGATTGTGAGCCATCCATCGTTGAACCAGCTCAATCTTGAGTGCATAATAGGGGATGGAGGATGCCCGTCCTTGCCTGTATTCGTGCAGAATCAGACCGTTGCGCAAACGTTCCAGTTGAGGTCTGATCTGATTGAGCGGCTGATTTAATTGTTCGGCGATCTTCTTTAAAGAAATGGTTGGCTGTCCCGTACGACTGGTTGTATCTACGATAGCTTCGACGATGGAGAGTTCTTCATCGTTTTGTAGCTCGTCATGATAAAATAAAAAGTTATTCATTGAACCTGCATCAATAATATTCTCCACTGCAATTTTGATATCTTCTTCCCAGATTACCTGCTGTTCCACGTTCTGGTTCAGTTGAAAGATGAGTTGCTGGCCGATGAGAGCGAGGTAGTAAGGATTGCCACCAGTCAAATTGATGCAGTACGCTACAGCTTTCTGGCGCACCTCAATGTGTTGTTCTCGTAGTGGCGCGGTCAGTAGCCGTTCGGCACTTTCTCTATCCAGATAGACGAGCGGTAGAGATTCGGCAAAGCTAAAAGCATCAGCGAAGATATGAGATGTTAAGAGGCCATGCGAGCGCGTAGGCAGTACGAAGAGCAGGCTCAATTGAGGAATTTCGCTGATCAGTTCACGCCAATACGTAAAGAAGCGGGGTTCCAGAATGTGTTGTTCATACGAACTTAATGCGCCACCAAACTCGTCAAGGATCAGGATCAGGCGGGATTCGGGTATCTGAGCCAGACATTCTTGTATCAGTTGTTTAAAGCGAACTTGTGCATCGCTATTGTGATAGTCCAACCAGGAAGGGGCTGTTTGGTGGAGTTGCGCATAAAAATTCTGGCAAATTGCTTCGGCGATATGCTGAAGGATGCCCTGTTCGTTTTGTTGAGTACAACCTTGTAAGGAGACAAAAGTATGCCAGTAGGGAGGTGCGATATAGCGCTCCAGAAAGTTTTTACAAAGTGACGATTTGCCTGAACGACGGGGGCCATAGAGTACAAGCGCCTTGCCCTGAGTTCCCTCACATAATTCTCGATAGAGCTTTTGCATTTCGATAATCCTGCCAAAGAACATATTCTTTATGGCTGGACGCGAGATATCATAAGGATTGTTCAGAACAACAGGGCGGTTGCCTGAAGAGGGCGAGGGACTTTCCCAGGAGGACGATATTGGTATGTTGTCTGCAAGATGTTGTTGATAAAGATGGTGCAGACGCTCATACACGTGGGGAAGGGTCGCGGATGAATCGATCTCAACATCTAAGACACTTTTAACGCAACGCAGTTCGTCCCAGATGTTGAGTACTTCGCTGTCGTCGTATGTGGCTATCGTCAGACGTATAGTAGCATTTTTCAATCTCGTACTGGCATCGGCATGGAAGGAAAGGAGTAAGGGTTGATGGTGAAACAGGCGTTTGCTGAGATCATGCACCATTCCTCGCCGGTCCTGTGCGGTAATCATAAAAGCAACTTTAAACTCGGCAGGAGGGCTTTGCCATGTCATCTGCACGAGTCTGGACGATTGGCTGGTTCTGGACGTAGAGAGACGAGGGCAGTCAACGCTGTGGACAACTATTACTTTTTTCTTGTGATGAGCATGCCCGACGATATGTGGCGTGTGTGGATAAGCAGGCCGGCAAACTCCACATAGCTGATGTGTTAAAAAAAGCGGTGTTGTGTTGCTTAATGGCACAGGTATCCAATGACTCTCTTTCGCATCCTGCGCATCTATATGTTCTGCATTACGGCTCATGATCTGTAGTGCTGCCCACTCAGGCGTCCAGGGAGCTTCCCCTTTGCTGTTCAATCTCTCAAGATATGAGGAAGGTTTGCCTAACTGATGTTGGGCAACAAGAAGACGTAACTCCTCATCAAGTTGCTCGATTGTCAAGGAATAATGGTAGCGTTCCAGTACGTCGCAAATAAGCTGGTAGCTATGGTGTTCAAATGTTCGTTGCCATAAAATCGCTTTCAGATGGTTTTTCGCCTTTGCGGTAGTAGCATATCTATCTGTGAGCCAGTACTCCTGTACCTGCATTTCCTGAGCCGTGCGAATTTCGATAATATCGCCAGCGTCAAGTTCGCGAAAGAGGGGAACTTTGCGATTATTGATAATCGCCTCGACGGCCCTTTCTCCAAGAGAAGGATCAATAGCATATGCAAAATCTAAGGCTGTTGCATGGAGAGGGAGTGCAATAATATTCCGATCGATGTCATAGACAATGATGGATCTGGAAGTGTTGTATGGTTCGGTAACACTTTCAATGATTTTTTTGTTATGCGTAGCTGCAATAGTTTCCTGAATCGTGTAATAGACTTTACCTTCGCTGCTATACCAGAAATGTCTTCCTTCAGGAAGCGACAGGTCTTCTTTAGCGAGAGGAATATTTGTATAGAGATCATAGCATGTTGGATAGAGGCATCCATAGTACATAATGGCGTGTAGAGGGTGCGTGGCAATTTGGAAGCTACATACATAAGATATGTTGGTAAGCCAGAGAAGAGGACGCAACGCGGGATGATCCGGTTGGAGAGTCAGACCAAAGGAGATATGGCTATAACCGTTTGATTTTGGATGTGCGATGTAATCGCTCACTCTATCTTGAATGGTTCCTAACTGATTGAGGACCCCGAAAGCGGTGTAGCAATCTCCAATGGAGGGAACTATGATATTAAATATGACGAGATCAAAGCCGGTAAGCTGGGATGGCTGAGAGGTTGCGGTGGTACGCGCTTCTTGAACGCGGCGCTTCATGCCGGCTATTCCGCAAGGGACATAGCTGACTACGATTGGACGCCCTATCATTTCCTGATAATATGCCTGGAACCGCTGCCGAACCTCTTCCAGTTGAGAAGCATAGTGTTCCAGTGTGTCTTTAAGCTTCTGCCGATCTTCGTTAAATCGGGTTGGATAACATAACTGTTCTGTGATATCTTCAATTGCACGTTTAAAATGCCACATGCCGAGGTATTTCGTAACATGAAGTAACGTTCGGCGAATACTTTCAATATGTAATAGCTCTTTGCCCTGGGGTATTTTGCCTTCACTCTGCTGCTGCCGAACCTTTAAGGCCTGATAATAGGTTGCAAGGGCGATGAGCAGCGCTCCAAGATCGTTGTAGGGAAGGGTAATCAGAGGGGAGAGGTTTTCATCTTCAATATCACGTGCATAACGAATAGATTCGTTGATATGGTGCAAGACTACTTCCCCGTCTGGCAGTTGCCGCCAGGGGATAGCATCTTTGTCGTATTCGCGCAGATATCCTGCTACCACAACATGCCAGGGAAGACCCCATGAGTGTAAGAGATCTCCAACTGCCTGCGAGTTATAGCGAACATTGAGTACAT
>JAICIM010000310.1 GCA_025928885.1 Ktedonobacteraceae bacterium
CCCCCTGCTGCTCATCTGCCTGCGTCAACATTGCGCGTGCCAGCGAGATTGCCGAGGGGTTGGTGTCGGACAGGATGAAATTGAAGAGGGCGCTGACCTCTTGTTGCGCTTCGTGAAGATATTCAGGCTTTTCCTGCTCCACGACCAGGGAAGAATCTGCATGCCCGGCTTTGTGCTGCAACAACTGCTCAAAAAGATCGACTGGTTGAGCTAGCTGCTTGGCAAAGAAGCGCAGCGCCTCGCGCGAAGGCGCAATGCTGCCCCGCTCCAGTGCGCTGACATATGATTTTGAATACTGCTTCCCTCCCAGTTCGGTTTGCGTCAAACTGCGCTCACGACGCAGGTGGCGAATATGCTCTCCCAATAAAGGTTGCATGCTCTCCGGTCCTCTCTGGCCCGCTCACAAAATGGGGTCTATGGCGAAAACTTTGCCTGGCGTAAAACTTCAATGCTGCTTGTGCTATACGCTGAAGTGAAAATATCATCCATCTTTCACTCTGGCGAGTGTACTGCTTGTACAAGCATCGCGTCAAGCTGCTAAGACACTTGTGCTAGAAAATTTCTTCCAGAAACTTCTTGCTTGCTTGATTCTGGCACGTTTTGACCCCATAAAGCGTATACAAGAAAGAGACAGCGTATTTGTTGGAGAGAAGAATAGCCTATACAAGGAGGGCCACATGACCGGACGTGATATGATTGCTATTGGTGCTTCGGCAGGAGGCGTCGAGGCTCTGATCGCGACGTTGCGAACCCTGCCCGGCGATCTCCCGGCGGCGCTCTTTGTCGTACTGCATCTCCCTGCTCAAAGCCCCAGTCTGCTGCCTGATATCTTAAATCGTGCCTGTCGCCTGACCGTTCTCCATCCAAAAGATGGAGCAAAAGTCGCCTATGGGCATGTCTATGTTGCTTCCCCAGACCATCATCTGCTCGTTGAACACGACACTATTCGTGTGACACGTGGCCCTAAAGAGAATCGTCATCGCCCCGCAATCGATCCCCTTTTTCGCTCACTTGCCTACTCCTATGGCCCGCGTGCCGTTGGCGTCGTGCTGACGGGGGCGCTCGACGATGGCACCTCCGGCCTGCTGGCAATCAAACAGCGTGGCGGCGTCGCTGTGGTACAAGATCCTGCCGAGGCGCTCTATCGCAGCATGCCGCAGAGCGCTCTAGCACATGTGGCCGTCGATTATTGCCTCTCTTTGGCAGAGATCGGCCCTCTCCTGACTCGTTTAGCTTATGAACCCATGCAAACCGAGCAGCCCTCTCCACCGACTGAAGAGCTGCAACGTGAGATAAGGATCACGGCTATGGAAACAAATCCGCTGAATAAGCATGACCAGACGGGGAAACCCTCGGCCTATTCTTGCCCTGAATGTGGTGGCGTCCTCTGGGAGATCCAGGATGGCAAACTGCTCCGTTTCCGCTGTCGCACTGGGCATGCTTTCTCTCCTGAAAGCGTGTTGGCCGAGCAATCTGAACAACTGGAACGCGCTCTGTGGGCTGCTTTAAAGACACTAGAAGAAAAGGTGAGCCTGATGCGCCGCCTGACTCTTCAATCTCAGGAGAACGAGCATTCCTGGCTGGCGCAGCGCTATGAAACCCAGTGGCGCGAGGCCGAAGAATATGCAAAGCTCCTGCGGCGGATTTTGCTCCAGGGAACGTTGGAACTTCCCGGCGCAGGAAATGAAAAAATAGAGGAAGCAGACCCGGAAACTCTCGCCTGAAATGCGTTTGAAACACGCTCACAAGAACAAGAAAAGCATTGACACTCCTCACAAACAGGCATATAGTAATGGTATGCTGTTTTGTCTTATTTTTTGCTGGTATTTGATAAAGGAAGCTGGACCGTATTTATGAGCGAGAACAACGTTGAGAAGGTCGATGCTGTTCCCGGTGATCTGGTCGTGGTTGGCTCTTCCGCAGGTGGCGTTGAAGCCCTGTCTATTTTTGTGGGGACGCTGCCTGTAGATTTTCCCGCACCTATTGTGCTGGCCCAGCATCTTGATCCCTCCCACCCCAGTACGCTCGATATGATCCTGCAACGACGCACCCG
The DNA here is from genome assembly GCA_025928885.1 of Ktedonobacteraceae bacterium. GTDB lineage: Bacteria > Chloroflexota > Ktedonobacteria > Ktedonobacterales > Ktedonobacteraceae > JAICIM01. The sequence continues at coordinate 2,054 of JAICIM010000310.1, forward strand.
CCTGCCTGTTGAGGTCGTCACCTCCAGTACCCATTTACAGAATGGTCACATCTACGTGGTTCCCTCCAATCGCCATGTCGGCATTCGCGACCATCAGGTTGAGGTGCATGAGGATCGTGCCAGGCGGCCCAGGCCGTCCGTCGATACCCTGCTTTCGACCGCCTCAGAGGCCTATGGCGACCATTTGATCGCTGTGATTTTGACCGGTTCCGGTTCAGATGGCGCGGTTGGCGCAGTCGATGTAAAAAATGCTGGTGGAACTATTCTTGTACAGGACCCGCAAACTGCTCGTTATCCCTCTATGCCTCTGGCCCTACCACCGACCGTGATCGATTTTGAGGTCAATATCGAGCAGATCGGGCCGTTACTTTACGATTTACTGATGGGTATGAATGTTCCACAAACAGAAGAACGGACCGAGGATGTGCTGCGAGTAATACTCGGATTGGTCAGCCGCCAGGCCAGCATCGATTTTCGCCCCTATAAAACTTCGACCATCTTGCGTCGCATCGGTCGCCGCATGACCGTAACGCACAACCGCAGCATGCGCGAGTATGTTGAATACCTCAAGGGTTCTCCCGAAGAGGTCGAACAGCTCGTCAAAGCTTTTCTCATTAATGTCACGCAGTTCTTCCGCGATCGCGAGGCGTTCGCCTATTTGAAGAATGATATTCTGTCCTCATTGATTGCCACTGCACGTGGCCGCGATCGTGTCCTGCGCTTCTGGACCGCCGGGTGCGCCACCGGCGAGGAACCCTACTCCCTTGCCATGCTCGTCACCGATCTGCTCGGCGCAGAATTGCCCGAATGGAGCGTGAAGATCTTCGCCACTGATCTCGATGAAGCTGCCATCAACTTCGCTCGTCGCGGTCTCTACTCCGACAGCATGCTCAAAGGGATGCCTACCGAGTATCGCGACCGCTTCTTTGAGCGCGTCGATCACGGCTACCGCATCTCGAAAACGCTGCGCCAGATGATTATTTTTGGTCAGCAGGATCTCAGCAGAAGCGCCCCCTTCCCTAGAATCGATCTGGTCCTGTGCCGCAACGTACTTATTTATTTTACGCCTGAATTGCAGGAATACGTCCTCAATCAGTTCGCCTTCTCGCTTTCTCCCTCCGGCTATCTCTTCCTGGGAAAAGCCGAGACGGTACGCTCTATACAAACGTTTTATGAGCTTGTCAACAAAGAATGGAAAGTCTACCGCTGCACTGGCAATGCCCTCCCCTCAGTACGCCGTCAGGCGCTCCTGAATATGAATATAAATACTCCGCGTCTGGAGGAGCCTGCGATGAATCGTCAGCATAGAGCGATAGGAAAAAAAACCGTGGATCAGGAACCGCCCTCGCCGGCTCTTGAAATTGGGCAGTTGCATCGCTTTAATGAATTGCTCCTGCGTTTTCTCCCCATTGGTGTTGTCGTCATCGATCGCTCCTATCGCATCCTGACCACCAATGGTGCTGCTCGTCGCTTGCTGGGCCTGCGCCACGTTGCCACTGAGCAGGACTTTTTACATGCTGTGCGCGGCATCCCCTATTATGAGACCAGAGCTGCCATTGACAGCGCCTTCCGCGATCGCAACACCACGCAATTGTCGGAGATTGAGCTGGAGGCCTCTGCGGGCGGCAATGGCCGCTATATCAGCTTCTCCATCTCTTATATGCAGGTTGAGAACGGTAGTCCCGATCTGGCGACCATCTGTGTCACAGATGTGACGCAACAGGTCCAGGTGCGCCAGCAGCTCGAAACCGTTCGGACCGAACAGACTCAGCTCATGAACGAACTCAGCACGGCGAATAAGCGCTTGAGCGAGATGAATAAAGAACTGGTCGATGCCAACGAAGAGCTACAGGTCTCCAACGAAGAGCTGATGCTGACCCATGAGGAGTTGCAGGCCAGCATTGAAGAGTTTGAGACGACCAACGAGGAGCTACAGGCGACCAATGAGGAGCTTGAAACCAATAACGAAGAGCTACAGGCGACCAATGAAGAGCTTGAAACGACCAACGAGGAGCTACGCGCCCGCACTGGCGAGCTACAGGAGCTGACCTCGATCCTCGAAAACGAACGTCGCCGCCTCTCTGAAATGGTTGAGTTGGCCCCGTTCTATATCCTGGTGCTGCGCGGTCCAAGCCTGATCGTGGAGGCGTACAATCCCCGCTACGCTCGCTTGCTTGACGCCCGCGTTGTGCAGGGCCGCCCGCTCGATGAGGTGCTGGATCTCTTCTGGGAGTCCGGCGTAGAGGTCGTTCACAGCGCCAGGGACGCTTACAGTCTCGACAAGGTGTTCACTATACAGCGCATGCTCACGCATATTAGAGATATGCATGATGCGCACAGGGAGCAGGGCGAATACTATTTTACCTATACTATAGTACCCTTGCACGATGCTAATGGCAATGTCGATGGCGTCATTATTTACGCTCTCGATGAGACGGAACAGCGGTGGCGCGAGATGGAGAAGGAGCGTGAACGGCTCACACTCATCTTCCAGAATTTCTCCATTGCGGCCCTCGCCCTTTTTGATGCCGCGACGGGCGAGTTGATGATGGGCAGCCCACGCTACCTGGATGTCGTTGCTCGTGCGCGTGACCTCTCTCCGCATGAACTGATCGGGCGTAGATGGCATGACATCACGTTTATTAGGCCACGTGAGCAAGCCGGGCAGTTCTGGCAGCAAGTCGTAGAAGAGCGCACACCCGTTCGCATCCCTGAAATGTCGTATCGTCCCGCTCCTGACGCTGAAGAGATTGCCTGGGACTATAGCCTGACGCCCCTGTTGGATCAGCAACAGGATAATGTGGTTCGTTTCGTGCTGGTCTCCGCTATGGAGATCACGGAGCAGGTGCAGGCGCGTAAAAAACTGGAGCAACTGGACAGTTTGAAGGATGAGTTTTTCTCGCTCGTCACGCACGAGTTGCGCAATCCGCTGACCACAATCCAGGGCAATGCGCAACTCGTGCAGCGTGCGCTTCAGCGGCAGCGCGAGGCCAGCGGGCAAGGCATCACACATGAACGCAACATCGAACAGGAGCAGATCTCGCTCAACCGCATCATTCATCAGACGAGCCGCATGGGGAAGCTCATTGAAGAGATGCTGGATGTGCCGCGCATCCATCGCAGGATGTTTGCGCTCAACGATCGCGAAACAGTGGATATCGTCGCCCTCGTCCGCGAGGTCGTTGAGCAGATCGCATCCTCAGATCACACTCTGCTATTGGAGGCTGAAGAGGCACCTCTCCACGTCTCTATCGATGTCGCACGCATCGAACAGGTACTCCAGAACCTCATCAGCAACGCTCTCAAATATAGTCCAGCCTCAACGACGGTAGCGGTGAGGGTCGCAAAAAGCACGGAGCAGCCCGGCGAAGTGGTTGTATCCATTCACGATGAGGGGGCGGGCATCAGTGAGGAGGAGCAGAAACATATCTTTGAGCGCTTCTATCGCGGGCATCGCTCCACAAATGGTGGGGAAAAAGGGCTGGGGCTGGGTCTCTACATCTCTCACGAGATCGTTGCTCAGCAGGGGGGGCGCATGTGGCTTGAAAGCACTCCTGGAACTGGTAGCATCTTTTATTTCTCCCTGCCACTGCAACAACAGTAAGTAAGAGGTCGCACAGGAGAGGAGAGGTTGCATCGACGGACTTCTTAACAAGGAGGGTTCGGGAGTCGTTTCGTGTTTTCTCTCCTGTGCGGACGGGCCAGAAACAGCCTGACCCTCTCTACATGTGTTACACGATTCTCAAAGATCTTTTGATGACAAATTTCTATCCAATTTTGTCTATTTCCTGGAATTTCCTGAAAATTCTTGTGGGCATCATCCAGAAAACAAGTTTCATGTGAAAAGCGACCTCTACCGATGGATGGAGAATGGTTTGGAGGAAGTTGGATACCCAGTTTACCCATTCATCCGCAGAGGCCCGTTTGATCTCTCATTAAATTTGAGAAAATCTATTCTTCGCTTTTCTACTATAACACATGACAGTAGAGATGACAAGCTCCACACTTAGAAGTTTATGGCAAATTCTATAAACTTCTTGAGAAGAATTTTCAGCGTTGCTTCTTTGTCCCGGTCAAGAGCAGCAATACCAGCAGCGGCGCGATTCCCAGTGCCGCCACTCCCGCTCTGATGCCGAAGTTGCCCGCGATCAGGCCGATAATCCCTGGCAGGGCAATCTCAAATGGACCGCCGAGGCCGATAAGCGTACGTACCATGCCGGGGCGTCCCGGAAAGCGTGCGTACGCCTGCCCTTTGGCGATGGGATACCAGCCCGCGCCGGCTCCGACGAGAAAGAGTGCCAGCGCCATTAGCCAGAGCGACCGCGTAGTCACAAAGAGAATCATTCCGACCAGCACAGGTAGCGAGAGCCATGCCAGCAGGCGTGCCGGGGCGATTCTCGGTAACAACCAGCGCTCGATCACCAGCAGATTGAGCAAGGCCGCGATCGTCAGATCGGCCACGAGCAGGCCAATCGCGACCGCGCTGGCATGCAGGACATCGTGCAGGTAGAGGGTGGCGAAGCCGATAAAGATTTCGTCCATCATCGTGGGAATGAGCGAGAGCGCGGCCCAGCAAAGAAATACGCGATCGTGCAGTGCCGTGCGCATCGCCGTCAGCAGGGGCAACCGCGTCTCTGCATGTTCGCTCTGAAATGTAACAGGAAAGCGCTGCACGCCCACAAAAAGCGCCAACCCCAGCCACATGCTTGCGGCAACCCGGCAGAGCGCGGGCCAGCCCAGATGCAGCCCAATCAACAGCGTGATCGCCAATGGGGCCAGCACATCGCCAACGCCACTTGCCATCGTCCAGCGTGCCATCACACGCACGGTTTCGCGTGGCTGTTGATCGATCAGTGCCGACTGTGCGCCGCCCAGCGCTGCCTTGCCCCCTATATCCATCAACATGAAGGCCAGCAGGAGCACAGCGAAGAGGTTGCTACTCCCGGCCAGTAGAAAGCTTACTCCCAGTGTGACCAGCCCGCCCACGATCCAGATGCGCCGCGATCCCTGGTCGCTCAGCAGCCCGATCACCGGACTCGCTAGAAACGTGCTGAACAGCTCGGTGGCACTGAACAACAGCCCGATGCTGGCATAATCGAGGTGGAACTGATCGCGTATCAACGGCAGGCCAACCGTGGGGATGCCTGTAATAATCTCATCCAGGCAGGTAACGCTCAATAGTGCAAGTATGAGCCAGGAAGCCGTTTTTCTCCGCCCGGCAAACAGACGATGAAACATATATTGTCCTTTCTGAACGATAAGTGGAAAAGGGGAAAGAGAGGGATCTCGTTCAGAAAAGGCGGCGCACGAACCCACCGGACGCCGAGGAATATAGTTGTCCGGCAGTTGTCGAACCCATCAAGTGCTGATGGGCGCTGTGATCTTACACGTGTTTAATGAGGGTGATGTGTATACATGGAGTTATTTTACCATATGACAATGCCTGTAATTGCTCTACGACGAAATGGGCCATGTTTGACACCCCCTCTCCTTATCCTTGATAATGGGAGAGCACATATGCAAAGCATATTTAGTTATTATGGAGAATGAGAATATTTCATGACCAGTTTTCAACAGACTGAGCTATGGGAGGTTACGCGGCAGCTCATAGCCTTCAATACCGTCAGCTCACTCAGCAATCTTGAGGCCGCTCACTACCTCGCTCACTACCTGGACGGGTGCGGTTTCACGACGCATGTGTTGACCGATACGATCAACGGGGTACAAAAGGCGTCGGTCGTGGCCTGGGCTGGCCCGGAGAGCGCAGACGGGCTGATCGTCTCCGGCCATACCGATATCGTTCCCTTCGAGGGGCAACCGGGCTGGCAATCGGACCCGCTTGTGCTGAAAAGCGATGGGCAGCGGCTCTATGGTCGCGGCGTCACCGATATGAAGGTCTTTCTTGCTCAGATGTTGCTGGTGGCAAAACGCCTCCCAATTGAGCGACTCACGCGCCCGCTCGTCTATATCTTCACCTACGATGAGGAGGTTGCGGTCCAGGGATCGGGCCACCTTGTTCAGGTCCTCCCGCAGCTCTTCACCTCCGTTCCTTTGCCAAAAATCGCCCTGATCGGCGAGCCAAGCGGCTTCGAGGTCTTTCCGGCTCATAAGGGATTTGTCGCCTTCGATGTTGTTGTGCATGGCAAGGGTGGTCATAGTAGTTTGCCTGATCGGGGATTGAACGCGATTGCCAACATGAGCCACATCATTCAGATCCTGCAGG
>JAICIM010000716.1 GCA_025928885.1 Ktedonobacteraceae bacterium
ACATCTGGCCCTTTTCAGCGGTCCAGAAGGTCTCGATCTGCTGGAGCGTTTCTGTCGGGAGCTACGACAATCCAGTCTGCTCAAGCCGGACGCGTTGCTATTGTTGGAGATTGGCTACCAGCAGCAAGAACCATTGACGAGCCTGATACTTGAATTGTGGCCGCACTCTACAGTAACATCTATAAAAGATTACGCTGGATGGAATCGCGTATTACAGGTAGCTATGCAGGGACGAAAGTAATAGGGACTCGAAAGAGTACCCACCTGCACGTTTCCTTAGTAGGGTGATTTTCTACTGCGGCATAGGGGTGTATCTTGCCTGGATTGTATGCATGAAAATACTTACTTCTCCCAATAAAGGGGGCATCTAGATGGCTTTATCAGAGTCGGCTGAACTATTTTCTCAGCTCTTTTTTATCGTGGGTGGTGGAGTCTGTGCCTGTCTCCTCTCGTATGGCCTCACGTTTGGTGTTATCAGGATCAGCCGGAAGCTGGGCTTGCTGGATCGCTCGACGGTGGAGCGCCGTCGAATCCATATGGTGCCGGTCCCACGTCTGGGAGGAGTGGCGATATTTCTGGGCTTTGTCATCGCATCATTGATCTTCTACACGCTTGATACTACCCAGGTAAAAGCAGATGAGATGGTGCGCTACTGGCTCTTGCTGGTAGCGGCTACGCTGATTGTGCTGGTGCATATTTACGATGATATTAAAGGTCTCAAACCGCTGCCAAAGTTGATCGCGCAAACAGTCGCTGTCATTATTATTCTGGGACCGTTCGGCTCACAATTTCATGGCGTGTTACTATTTGGCTTCAGCAATCCATTCGGGATGGCTCATGTGACTCCGAGCGAGGCACAACTTCTGCCCTGGTATATCAGACCTGAGATCACGATCTTTATTAATTCTGCCGCTATTACCTGGATGGCAATCCCGGCGGTGCTGTGTACCTGGTTCTGGATGGTCTGGATGATGAATACCGTCAACTTTATTGACGGGGTAGATGGGTTGGCGACCGGGGTGGTGGCGATTGCCGGGTTGTTTATCACGATTATCAGTTGCACGTTGGAGCAGTATAGTATCGCGGTTCTGGCAGCGATTTTTACCGGTGCGGTAATAGGTTTCCTTCCTCATAACTGGAACCCGGCGAAGATCTTTATGGGTGATACCGGTTCACAGTTTCTGGGCCTGTGTCTAGCGGTCCTCTCGGTGATAGGTGGAGCGAAGGTTGCTCTGGCACTGATGTTGCTGGGTATTCCCATTCTCGATGTTGTTGTCGTTGTGATTAGTCGTCTCAGGCGAGGCCGCTCCGTTGCTCAACATGATACCTCGTCACATCTGCATTATCGCTTGCTGGCAGCGGGATTAACGGCACGTCAGATCTGTTATGTCTTCTATGGCCTCACGCTTACCTTTGGCGTTCTGGCGCTTGAATTTGAACGTGTCTATAAGCTGATCGGTATCGCTCTGGTAGTGCTGACGATGGCGGCGCTGATTATCTGGATCGATTATCGCCAGCGAAAACGGGATGTTCCTGTGCAACTGACAACGCAGGAACTACTAGAGGAAAAAGTCGGAGAGCAATCGTCAGATCGCTCTCGCAAAGATAGAGCCGAGGCAGGGCAAGGGAGCTAGCTGCTACCTTGCGACTGCCTCATGTTGTGTGCGTGTGAACTTTGCCTCTTCGAGAAACATGCGCTTGAGGAAATGCCCGGTGTAGGACTGCGCGATATCCGCAACCTCTTCTGGCGTTCCTTCAGCGATGACGCGGCCACCGTTGTCGCCGCCCTCTGGCCCGAGATCGATCAACCAGTCTGCACTCTTGATGACATCCAGGTTATGCTCGATCACAACAATCGTGTTGCCGGTATCGACGAGGCGTTGTAAGACCTCAAGCAAGCGGTCAACGTCGGCGAAGTGCAGGCCCGTTGTGGGTTCGTCCAGGATATACATTGTGCGGCCTGTGGCGCGGCGCGACAACTCTGTAGCCAGCTTGACGCGTTGTGCTTCGCCACCCGAAAGCGTGGTGGCGGGCTGGCCCAGCTTCATGTAGCCCAGGCCCACATCGTTGAGCGTCTTCATCTTGTTATAGATCGAAGGCACGTTGGCGAAGAACTCCGTCGCCTCCTCAACCGTCATATCCAGTACATCAGAGATTGATTTGCCTTTGTAATGAATCTCCAACGCTTCGCGATTGTAGCGCTTGCCGTGACAGACCTCGCAGGGAACGTAGACATCAGGCAGGAAGTTCATTTCGATCTTCACAATACCCTCGCCTTTGCAGGCTTCGCAGCGTCCGCCCTTGACGTTGAAGGAGAAGCGCCCCGGCATGTAGCCCCTGATACGCGACTCTGGCACCTGGGCGAATAGCTCACGAATGCCGGTGAAGGCGTTCGTATAGGTCGCCGGGTTCGAGCGCGGCGTGCGGCCAATCGGCGACTGATCGATATCAATCACTTTGTCCAGGTGTTCCAGCCCCTCAATGCTCTCATGTTCGCCTGGCTTCGCATGAGCGCGTTGCAGGGCATGAGCTAGCTTGCGATAGAGAATATCGGTCACAAGCGTACTCTTGCCGGAGCCTGAGACGCCGGTTACTGCCACGAACTTGCCAAGTGGGATCTCAACGTCGATGTCTTTCAGGTTGTTCTCGCGTGCGCCATGAATGGTCAATGTATTGCCATTGCCGGGCCGCCGCTCGTTTGGAATGGCGATGCGTTTGCGGTGCGAGAGATAGTCGCCGGTCAACGAATGCTCGTTAGCAACGATCTCATCAAACGTACCCTGCGCCACGACATGTCCACCGTGTTCGCCCGCGCCGGGACCGATATCGATGATATAGTCAGCGGTGCGCATGGTATCTTCGTCATGCTCGACGACCAGCAGCGTATTGCCCAGGTTGCGCAAACGGGTGAGCGTCTTGATCAGGCGCTCGTTGTCGCGCTGATGCAGACCAATGCTTGGTTCGTCCAGAATGTAAAGGACGCCCATCAGCCCTGAGCCGATCTGGGTTGCCAGCCTGATGCGCTGTGCCTCGCCTCCCGACAGGCTCATAGCGGCTCGATCCAGCGTGAGATAGTCGAGGCCCACATCGATCAGGAATTGCAGGCGGGC
>JAICIM010000232.1 GCA_025928885.1 Ktedonobacteraceae bacterium
AGCACGATCCGCAACGCCGATGTCATTCTCGTGCTGGACGAGGGCCAGATCGTGGAACAGGGTAATCACGAGCAGCTTTTGCGCAAAAGCGGATTTTATATGCAATTGGTCCAAACCCAGTTGCAAAACGGCGAACTTGCTGCGCGATAAGAAGATGCAATGAGAAGCAGCACTTCGTAAAAAACCAGGGCCGCTCTTTCTGAAGAAAGTTTCATAAATACGTCGTACTCTGGTAGTTGAAATTCATGCGATTCTCCTTTATACTAGAAGAGTAGGCAAGGGAACCATTTCACCGTATGCTCGTCTTTGGAAAGCCATTCCTTGTATCTCCCTTGCCTGCTCCCAGTCTCTACTGCTTCCTCTTCGCCGTCATCGTCCCCTGTGGCTGCGTCAGAACCGCCTGGGCAACGTTTTCCTGTTCATCGCGCTTGAATTCGACGCTGAAGCCTGTATGTCCCTTGATCTGAAAGGTTGTGCCTTGATAGGGGACCAGCTCGTAGTCGGGTTGACCCGGAACGGTCAGGTAGAGCGTCTTCTCTCCTCTAAGCGCTACGGTACAGGTGATGCCCAGCACCTCATAGGCTCCCACAAATTGCTCCAGAAAGCCCTTCTCCTGCATCTCTTTGCTAGCAATTCGCTTGAAGACAATCGGCTGCACCGCCGGTTCGAGGGCGATTGAGAGGCTCTCGATCTCTCCCTTTTGACCGGTGAAGAAGTTGACTTTTGAGCTAAAGAAGAAGCGCTCGATCGTTACCTGGAAGATGTCGTAATGGAAATGCGTCAGTGGAACATTGAATTTATTATGCGTGAGCCGCAGTTGTTCGCCCTCGCGCCGAATCGTAATGGTGCCGTAAGCGGGATGCTCAAACTCGCCGGCATAGGCTTCCAGGTCGTGCGATGGCTGCGTGTCTGGCACCCGATCGTCAAAGTTTGGCTCGATGCTCTTCTTGAGCACATCCATCGCTTCACGATACTCTTTCCCTATATGCTCGTTCCACCCGATCTCGTTCAGACCAAGCAGGCGGTCACAGGCGTTGTAGGTCGCGATCGTGTGGACCGGGCAGCCGTTCTTGTTGCTCAAGATGACGATGCCGATATTGTCGTCGGGCAAGAAGGTGGTGAGGGTGCTGAAGCCGTCGATGCCGCCGCTGTGCTGCACGAACTGATGGCCGCGATAGGTCATGACCATCCAACCCAGCGCGTAAGAGGGATACGAGAGTTCGGTGTAGCGGCGCGGTTCTGGAATCACCATCTGTGGCGTGTGAATCTGCGCCAGTTGCGCCTCCGTGATGATCTGTTGATCGCCGACCTTGCCCTTGTTGAGCTGGAGCAGCAGCCATTTGCTCATATCTTCAACGCTAGAGTTTATGCCGCCCGCCGGACCTACAGCCCGCCACTGCTCATAAAAATCGATCTCCTGCACCTCGCCTTTCACCTCGTCATAGGGCAGCGAGAAATCGGCGCGGCTCTTTGTTTCGGCAAGCGAACAGGTGCTTGCGGCCATGCCCAGAGGCGTGAAGAGACGCTGCTGCACGAACTCTTCCCAGGTCTGGCCGCTGACCTTTTCCAGCAGATAGCCAGCGGTCATATACATGAGGTTCTGATATTGCCACAGGCTGCGGAAATCCTGGTTCGGCTCCAGGTATTGCAGGCGGTCAAATATTTCCTGGCGCGAGAGGGGCGAATTGTACCAGACCTGATCGTGACGCGGCAGGCCGGAGCGGTGCGTCAGCAGGTCGCGCGGGGTCATACGTTCGCTGGCAACGGGATCGTGCAATTTGAAGGCCGGGAGATAGTTTCTCACGGGCGCATCCCATTCCAGCTTGCCCTCGTCCACCAGCATGCCCAGCGCGGTCGCGGTAAAGGCTTTGGTACAGGAAGCGATGGGAAAGAGCGTATCAGGCGTCACATCCAGTCCCTGTGCCATATTGCGCTTGCCAAAGCCTTGCGAGAAGACGACCGCGCCATCTTTCACAATCGCAATTGCCAGCCCCGGCAACTGCCACTCCTGGATGGTGGCGTTGATAAACTCGTCGAAGCCCTGCAATTGCGGCGTTGCATCAATCTGCGTCATAATATCCCTTCTTCTTTTGCTCATGAATAAACTTTCATCTAAGTTACGTTTTATGAGCAGTTGGGTTACGACAAACTGTTGAACAACCTTGCAGCACAACTCGTGGACCAGTTGGAAGATTTGCAGATATGTAGATCTTCATGCACAATTTATGTTGAAATTTATTTATAGTGGCTTGCAGGATCATCGACATAGATTCTCCCGGGCAGGATTCCGGCAAGGACGGTCTGCACTGCAAGGTGGCAGGCCATTTCCTCAAACAGGGAATGAATTTGGCATAGTGGTCTGATTCTAACAAAAAAGACATAGTATCCTCATCTTGAGATAAAAGACTTTCAGGTAGAAACTGTTTATTAGGCAGGACGCAAATCAAGCAGGACGCTGAGCGCCTCGACCAGAGCTGGAGCGGTTGTATGCAGTTCGGCCAGCATCGTGCTGGAGAGGCGCTGAAGCAGCGCCTCTCCCTGATCTGTCAGGCAAACAAGGACGCGACGATGGTCCTCTTCATCGCGTTTGCGCTCAACCAGATGACGCTCGGCGAGACGATCGACCAGCTCGACTGCGCTGTGATGCTGGATCTGTAACCGTTCGGCTATCTCGCCAATCGTCGCCTTCCGTTCCGGCGGCAACCCCTTCACCATCAGCAACAGTTGATGCTGCTGCGGCTCCAGACCGACCGAGCGTGCCTTGCGTTCGCTAAAATGGAGGAAGCGGCGTAACTGATAGCGAAACTCCGCCAGCGCTTGATAATCTTCCAGAGCGATCTGTTCTGGTTGTTGCATAAGACGTTCCTCTTTCCGGGTAATCTTTCTCCTTTCTATTATAGAACGGCTTTCCCCGCTGACAAGTGCTGCACGCTCCATTATGCCTGTTCTTGCCGATAATCGGTGCCGCCAACCATTTTAATCGTGACCAGGCCGCGAGTCAGACGTGAGCAGGCGGCCTCACCGATGTAGCGGGGCAGGGCGTCGAGGCGGTTCATCGACAGAATGGTCGGCTTCGCGGACAGATAGCGCCCGTCGATGATGGTGTAATAGAGATCCTCACGCGTCTCCGTATGCTTGTATTTGTCCACGTCGTCGAGAATCAGGATGTCGGCACTTGTGGCGCGGCGCAACAGCGTATGATGATTGGAGGCACCTTCGCTGCTACGCGCCTCTTCGTAGGCCATGAAGAATTGCGATGCCGACGCGAAAAGGCAGACAAGCGGCGGCTGCTCTTCGCGCAAATAGTTGGCGATGGCTGCCTCCAGATGCGTTTTCCCGACGCCGTACCAGCCATAAATGATGAGGTTGCCATGTGGGACCAGCGCGAACTCCTGCGCCCGCTTGAAAGCCTGGGGAAAGCGCGTGGCATCGTAATTCTCGAAGCGCAAAGTATCGAGATACTCGACGACCTCCTGATTCACCCACTGCTTGCCCAGCCAGCCGCCATAGGCATAGGTGCGCTGCTCGTGAAGCCACGCCGCCCGCCGCTCGGCCTCCTCCAGCTCCTGTTTCGCCCGCCGTTCACAGGCACAGGTGCGGCGCTGCCAGCGGCCCAGCGGATTCGCATATGGCTTGATCGGGCCGCACGTCTCGCATTCCCAATACAGATCAGCAGGCGCGGGCGTGGTTGGAACCTTGATCCATGATCGATCAACCAGCTTTGTCAGGCCACCCTCAGAACTTCGCGACTGCATCTTTTCCCCTCCTTCCTCCATCATTTTTGCACACACTCTTTCTGCATTTGCTCCCGGACCTGCGACAGATAGGCCCTGCGCTCATCCAGCGACATCTCCATCAGTTCAACCATTGTGCCGCTCCGTTCGGGCTGGGTAATGGCGCTGGCAATCGTGCGATATGCACGCCTATGCACGATTTTGCGCATCATGCTGTCAAAGTGACGCGCCACATGCCATAGATCAACGGTCTGCATTGGCCACCAGTCGTCACAAAACGCCCGATTCACCCCGAGCATATATGCGAAGACCGCATCGACCTCGGCCAGAGTTTTCTTGCGGCTCACCAGCGTAATCGCCGCCTCCAGAGCCATCCGATACTGCGAGTTAGGCTTCTTGCCGTGCGGCAGTTGGTAGCCGCGATAATAGTCGGCCAGCGCCATCAACGCCTCAGCCGTCGCCTGCTCCGTACAATCCGGCTTTTCTGGCCCGTTTTCATCAATATCTTTATTATCTATCTTGCCTGCAATATTTTGCTTGTTTTGCAGTTTCGCGGCCATTTCCCCAAACGTGTCCCCGTCCTGTACTACTTTTTGTGGAGAGGATGGTTTTTGCCCGAGAGGGGCTGAAGAAAAAAGAGAAGAGGGGGGTGTGGCGATGGCGTCAGCCTCGCCACTTATTACTCTCTTTTCTTCTTTTTTATCTCTCTTATATCTAGGGCCGTCCTCACTACCCTCTGAAGCTGCTTGTGAAGAGGTGGCAATGCCTATATCGAAGAGAGTCGGTTCGACCTTTTGAGAATGTACATGTACGTTCTCAGAACGTACATCTACACTTTGAGAATGTACATCTACGCTTTGAGAATGTATATCAACAACTTCCGATAGGGGAACGATATCATTAGTTGTGGATAAACTAACGATACTATTTGGCAAAGAGATTCGCGAAAAAGTTGGCTTGTGTGGATGGCTTTGTGCGTAAAGAGCCAGGGCGTTGCGAATGTTGTCCACAAAGATGCTGTAATGGCACTTGTAGGGGAATGCCTGAAGAAAGCCTAAACACTCTAGCTTATGGATCATACGACCCAGGACTTTCTTTGAAACACTATTATCGATAGTGGCGAGTATTTCATCATGGACGCGATAAATAGTGATGGTGTGGATCGTCAGGGGATCAACGTTTTGCACTCTCGCCTCATGCCCCGCTTCATACAGGAAGTAGCTTAGCAGCTCTCCAAGACGCGTGTTGCCCTGACAAATGTAGCGCAAGCAAGGACGTTTGACAATCAGCTTCTCTTCAGGAAAAACAACCGGCCAGATATGCGACCGATTGGTCGTTCTGTGATGCTCCATTCTATATCTCTCCTTCTTCCAACTCACACCTATACAGTTTATACTACTTCACGTTCCCCTCTATCTTCCCTTCATAGATATCCCTCACCTATCAACTATCCCTCGCTCTCTACACCTGTTATCCACCCTCAACCCACACATTTTGCTCATAAATATGTGAAGCTCGTAATCGAGAGCAGAATAACCTCGTGTACCTTAGATAAGCTGATAAGAAAAGTATAGCCAATGCAGCGTCTTTTTTCAACCGTTTTTAGCTGTGTTTTTGCATTATTCATACATCCATAGACGCTTGCATATTGGAGAGCTATATTTTTCTCAATAACTGATAGAGACGAGATCAGTTTTAATACGAGTTATCATAATATCATAAGAGATAAGTTTGATAACGTTGTCATCCATCATAAAGGGAAAGAGAGAGAATAGTACCAAAAAGTGAAATATTTTGACTTTATGGCAAACTATGTTAAAATATAAGTGATGAACGGAGAATGGTCAGTTGGTCGTGCAGTGCAATGGAGAACTCTGTTCGCGCTCCACGGTCAACCCCCTTGAATCCTCTTCATCTCTCGCTTACTTGCTCATACGGTTTTTATGTTCTGTATACTGAACCTGTATTGAACCTGCTTTGTTTGCACCTTTAACTATACTGAGAGTAAGTAAGATCGGGGCTGTGTTGTGGCGAATAGTGTTAAAATGTGGTAATGTGAAAGGAAACAGGAACTATGCGTGTGAATACTCTATTGCAGCGTCAGCAAGGGGTAGCGAAACGTTCGGAAACACCTTCTTCCCCTAATCCAACCGATCTACACCGATCTCGTCGGCTCCCCATCCCTAGCAAGGCTCCCGCACCCACTCATCCAAAATTGTCCTATAACTGCCCGTCCGCGTGGCAGGAGCGCCTGCATGGGTAAAAAGCCGGATGCACCAGAATCAACTTTCACTGTTCTGGCGACCTTCAACGAGGTCATCGCCCTCGGAGCTGCGGTCACAACCTATCAGCGCCAGGTCGCGTTCGCCCCT
This sequence comes from Ktedonobacteraceae bacterium, assembly GCA_025928885.1. GTDB lineage: Bacteria > Chloroflexota > Ktedonobacteria > Ktedonobacterales > Ktedonobacteraceae > JAICIM01. The sequence continues at coordinate 6,107 of JAICIM010000232.1, forward strand.
GAGCCACGCAAGGCTTATCAGGAAAAAGCTCGCCTGCTTGAACGCTTTCAGCGACGCCTGGTGCAACAGATAGAGCAAGAAGAAGATCCATATTGACCGCTTGCTTCCCTTTGCATTGAGCGGGGTCGGGATCATCGCCGCCATCCATGATCCCGACCTCGCTCTATCCCTCCAGGGGCAGGACAGCGACTGCATCTATCTCTACCAGAAAGTCCGGGTGCGCCAATCCCGCCACATACAGCATGGTAATGGTCGGCGGGTTGGGACGCTGCCCCCAGACGCGCTGGAACGCGGCAAATCCCGCTGCCAGTGGCTGTCCCTGCACAAGATAGACATTCCATTTGACAACATGCTCCAATCCAGCTCCAGCAGCGGTCAGCGCCCTCTGTACGTTTTCGAGCGCCTGCACCGATTGCGCCTGCACGTCTCCCTTCCCGACTACGTTGCCCGCCGCGTCTACCGCATCCTGACCACCGACATAGATGGTCTTTACCGGCCCACTCACCGCAATCACCTGCGTAAATGCTCTGTTCTTATGCATATCGTCCGGGTTGATATGCTCAACCATACCATTCATGTGCATCTCCTTTTCAGCTAATAAAACGCATGTTCGCTTTTTCATGATGTAGCATACCAGCGAAAGCGGGTATCTTTATTCCTATTTCCTGTGCTGCACACTTGAAACGTCCACCCGCCGCCTGCTATACTGAGGCATGCCTCTGCTGCGTTAGAATGGAGTTATAATGCAATTACAGGATGCCGCCACTATCATCTTGACCAGCCGTTTGCAGGCCCCGCGCCTTTCCATACAACATATTCCTCGCTTACGTCTGCTTGCTCTGCTTGAACAGGCTACACGGCGGGCGTTGACGCTGGTCTCGGCCCCGGCTGGCTCCGGCAAAACGATGCTGTTGACGGAATGGAGCAGCACGACCGCTCTGCCGGTGGCCTGGCTCTCCCTTGAGGCAACGGAGAATGATCCAGCTCGCTTCCTCTCCTATCTGCTGGCGGCGCTGGCGAAGCTGGATCAACGCATCGGCGGCACCATGCGGATGGAGCAGCACCCACAAAACTACGAGCAGGCGCTCACGGCGCTCCTCAACGACATCGATAGCCTGTTGCAGCAGGATGCCGTGCTGATTCTGGACGATTACCACCTCATCACCTCCGACGCGCCCCATGCCATGCTGCGCTTCCTGCTCGATCATCTGCCCTCACGCCTGCATCTTATTATCGGCACACGCGTTGATCCGCCGCTGCCATTGGCTCGTCTGCGTGCGTACAACCAGCTGAGCGAGATCCGCACGCAAGAACTGTGCTTTGTTGCTAGCGAAGTTGAGGCGTTCACGCACGCGATGGGCTTCTCCCTCTCGCAGGAGGCGACGAATCTGCTTGAGCAGCGCACCTCGGGCTGGATTGCTGGCATTCAACTGCTGACCCTGGCTCTGCGCAGCCATAGCGATCCCCTCGCCTTTCTACATGCATTTCATGGCAACCATCGCTTCTTCCTCGATTATGTACGTGAAGAGATTCTTGCGCAACAATCGCTCGATATGCAACATTTCTTGCTGCATACATCCATTCTGGAGCGCCTGACGGGTCCGCTGTGCGAGGCAGTGACGGGGCAGGCGAACGGCCAGGCGCGGCTGGCAGAGCTGGTGCAGGCCAACCTTTTTGTGTGTACGCTCGATGAAAGCGAGACATGGTATCGTTACCATCCCCTCTTTGCCGAGAGCTTGCTTGCTCACCTGCGCAAACAGCAGCCGGAACTGCTCCCAACGCTCTATCAACGCGCGAGTCGCTGGTATGAGCAACAGGGCTGGATCGAGGAGGCATGCAACTATGCGCTGCTGGGTGGCGATCAGCTGCGGGCCGTCAGCTTGCTAGAACATCTGTTGCCGAACCTGATTGCAGAGGGGAAAATCCATTCAATATGTCAATTGCTGGCACAACTTCCGCCCGAATTGATTAATGCTTCACCACAATTATGCGTGGCCTCGATCTGGATGAACGATTGTGAAACTCACAGTCCAGAGGAGGCTATTGCATTTATGCAGGAACGGATGCGAGAGCATAGCGAGGAAGCTGTGACGGACTGGGCAGATCTGCAGCGAGAGTTAGAACTGTGGCAGGCATGGCTGGCGTTGACTCGCAACGATATCACAGGTACCATCACGTTCGCTCAAGAGGCGTTGCGCTCACTGTCCAATTCCAGGAGGCCGCTGGATACTATGGTTGCTGTGCGCCTGAAGGTGATGCTCAGCGTTGCCTATCATGCCAGCGGAGACCTGACAGCAGCCAAACAGCAGTTACTTGAGGCGGCGAGTGAGGTTGGAGGTGCTGGTCCCCTCAATCTCTTCGCGGCAGGCAAGCTGGCAGAGCTGTATGAAATGCAGGGCCAGTTGCGCAAAACCGGCGAACTCTTCCGCGAGATGTTCCAGGTGCTTGAGCGACAGGGCAGCCAGGCGTCTCTGCTACACGTGCTGACCCAGACCCTCCAGGCCGCGCTGCTCTACGAATGGAACCGATTGCAGGAGGCCGAAACGCAGGCGCAACAGGCGCTGGAGACCGGTCAGCACTTGCTTCTCTCTATCCCGCTCTGTGTCATGCACAATCTATGGGTGCTGGGACGGATCGCGCTGGCACGAGGCGAGGGCGAACGGGCCAGCATGCTTCTTGAGCAAGCGCAGAACGCTCTGACAGTCTGGCCGGACCCGAAGCAGATGCCGCTGATCCAGGGAGCCATCCCCACTTACAGCATTCCCGCCCGCCTGGCGCTGTTGTCCGGTCAGCTTGATTCGACGACGCACACCTGGGAAGAGATGCGCGGGATACGCTTTGACGATCCGCTCATACCGCCGCTGTCAAGCTGGCACTATTTTGACTACGTGACGCTGGCTCGCCTCCTGCTGCTGCGTGGACGCAACCACGCACCGGCGCTCACCCAGGCTCAAGAGTTGCTCAACCGCTTGCGCGAGGTCTGCGCCGACAACAACGGCTGGCTGCTGGAAATCCAGATCCTCTCCGCACTGGTTCTGCAAGCTCAGGGCAAGATCCGACAGGCGCTCAATATGCTGGGGCCGCACCTGGCGCTGGCTGAGGCTGAGGGTTATGTGCGTCTGCTTGCCGACGAAGGGCAGCCCATGCGCCACCTGCTTACACAGATTGCCCCCTATACTGCCGCCTCTCCGTCCTATCTCCAACACCTGCTCGACGCGCTTCCCACCCCTGTCGAGACGCCATCTACCAGGCAACGAGAAGAGCATATGGATAGAACAACGCTGTTAACTGCACGCGAATTAGAGGTATTGCGCTTACTCGCTGCTGGTTCCTCAAATCAGCAGATTGCGCATCAACTTGTTATCAGTCTGCATACCGTCAAGTTGCACGTCAAGCATATCTTCAGCAGGCTGGCGGTCGCCAATCGCACGGGCGCGGTGGCTCGTGGACGCGAACTCGGCTTGATTTAAAGAAATAATGAGTTTTTTACAAATGCTCTCTCCTGTTGTAGCGGGGGGGGGGGGGGGGGGGGGGGGGGGGGGGGGGGGGTGGGGAGGGG
>JAICIM010000288.1 GCA_025928885.1 Ktedonobacteraceae bacterium
GTCCCCGTGTGTGCTCCACAGCAAGCGTATAGACGCTCATCAGTTCCTCAAAAGAGAGTGCCTCGAACTCGCCCGTAGTGCCACCAACGGCGAGAGCATGGACCCCCTGCTCAAGGAGATAATCGATATGCTCCGTGAACAAATGTGGTTCTATTGTCCCAGTATGCGAGAATGGCGTAATCAGCGCGGTAATAACACCTTTTAACGCTTTCATATATTTTCTCCTCTTTCTATGATGCTCACTTTCTTGCAGGCAGTACAAGCCTTTGAACAAACAGACTCCCACGAGCAATACTCATTCCAGAAACTACGCCTCATGAACGAGCCTATGGATAAACATTTCTATCTCTTCTCGCGCCCATTCCTTCTCGATATTCTCTTTTCTCATGATGCTATCGATGATATGTCTATTTTTATTGTATATATCGATGGCATCAAGATAGGTTTCATTTGTAAATGAGAGCAGCGAATGCAGGGACACGGGCCTTTCTGGATACATCCGAGCAATCTTACGCTCAAGCTCGTTTTGCACCTGGAAGAGTGAGTCTTTGGTTTTCTCTCTTAGCGTCACTGCATGTTCCAGCGCCAGAGCAGCCATCGCATCGGTGTTTGGTTTTCTCAAATGTTCGTAGAGCGCTAAAATCTTCGACCAGTTCGTACCGTGCATCTGCATACATTCATCAAGAATAAGACAATCTTCAAAACCAGCATTCGCCCCCTGACCATAATGGGGAACAATCGCATGGGCCGCGTCTCCAATGAGTGCCACTCTTCCGTGAGCGGACCAGGGAGCCGTATTCACTGTGACCATTGTATTGGGAGATGTGCGGAAATACTCTTCCGCATAGGTTGGGACATAGGGAAGGACATCGGGAAAGGCGCTCGTCAGGAGTTGATGGAGCTTGTGGGCATTGCGAATCGATTCAAATGACGGTTCTCCCTGAAAAGGAAGTTGCAGAAAGAGGGTAAAGCTTCTATCGCTGTTGGGAAAACCAAGCAGCATGTAATGCCCGCGCGGCCAGACATGCAGCGTATTTTTCCCCTTCGTCCACCCTGCATCTACAGTATTTGGGACGGTCAAACTTTTATACCCATCACCCATAAACCGCTGTGAGGAGCGAAGGTAATGCTTGTTCTGAAGTTGGGAGCGAACAGTAGAAAACGCCCCGTCAGCGCCAAAAACCACGCTGGCACTTTTTTTTGTGACAACCCCGGTTTTCGTATTCTGCAATATGACTGCAGGGACGCAAGCCTCAATGTCAGTACATTTCTCATCAAAAGCAAAACGAATCTCCCTCTGCTGAGATGCCATATTGAAGAGCAGCATATTGAGTTGCTGCCGGGGAAGAGAATAGAGCGCCTCCTGTCTATTTCCATAGGGAAGAACGATCAACTCCCTGTTGTCAAGAAGGTGCAGCGTTCTCCCAAAAAGAGGGACGGCAACGCGACGAATGGTATCGCCAAGACCGAGCTTATCGAGCGCCCGAAAGCCTCTCTGAGAGACCGTAATATTCACCGAAGGCTTCCCTGTTGCAACAACATTCCCATCAATCATGGAACGTTTTTCATAGACATCTACATCATATCCTCTTCTCGCCAGATATATCGCAAGCAGAGAACCAACGAGTCCAGCACCGACAATAATAACCTTTTCTCGCCCTGCCATATCTTTGCCTCCTTTTGCAACGATGAATAAATGCTCTAGTACCCTCACATTTATATATATCGATGATTGATCGTATAAATCAATAGTTCAAATATCCTCATACATTCGGGCAAGGAAAGCGAGAACATGAAGAACACGGAGGATCGATAGCAGCATAGCGACGCAAGCACAGGATGAGCGGAAGGAACGGATTTTCAGCGGCCCAGGAATGAAGCCCCTATCGCTGAGGTACAGAAATCCCAGGTTCTACCGAACACATGAATGAGAGGAAATGTAGCCCTCTAAAAAGACCAATAGATATGCAGACAAAGGAAGGAGCAGACGAGCGATTATGAAGGTAAAGGCACTTGTATGGATGGGAATCAAAACAGAGAAAGCTGCTGAGATGGAACAGTTCCTGCAAAACGTCATGGGTTTGCCGTTAACCCGGCATGGACACGATTTCACCCTGTTTGAACTGCCAAGCGGAGATAAGGTTGAGGTCTTCGGCCCAGATGGAACCAACCATTTTGCGCCCGATTCCATCATCTGTGGTTTCCAGGTCGAGAATATTCATCAGGCGAGACAGGAGCTGGTGCAGGCGGGAATCGAGCTGGTAGGACCATTGGGTGAGGAGAGGCCCGGAGGCTATGCCTGGCAGCACTTTCGCGGCCCCGATGGCAAACTGTACGAACTCGCCTATGACCCGCAACGCAGCTAGAAAAGGTCATTGCTTGCAGCGACGTTCGCCAACGTTCGCTGCTTTTTCTCATGGAAGGAGACTCGTATGGTGAAGCGCGGCATATCAGATATGTATCACATGCCTGCTAACGATCTGCGTCTCATAAATATGTATGCTCAACAGCGAGCGCGAGAACAAGGCGAGCATACCCTTCCCGCACCCATTGCCCTCGCGCTGGGGGAGCCGCACTTTCGGACCCCTGAGCATATCAGGAGCGCAGCGCTGAAAACCATTCAGGATGAAGAGATTACCTACGGACCTGCGGGGGGCTGGCCCTGGCTCAAAGAGCTGATCGCTGAAAAAGTGAAACGCGTCAATGGCTATGACATCACAGCGGAGAATACAGCGATTACAATGGGAGGAACAGGAGCTATCCAGACCGCGCTCAACGCTATTATCGAAAATGGCGACGAGGTATTAATACCTGACCCGGCCTGGCCGCAGTATCATGCACAAATTACCTGTTCCGGTGGCATACCAGTACGTTACGCCCTGTCTCCCATGCGTGGATGGCTGCCTGATCTTGAGCAATTAGAAGGGTTGGTAAACCCGCGTACACGCATGCTTATTATAAATACTCCAGCGAATCCAACGGGTAGAGTATTTCCACAGCACGTGATAGCAGAGTTGCTGCACTTCGCTCTTCACCATGATCTTTACCTGCTCTCCGACGAATGTTACGACGAAATTGTGTTCGATGACAAACACGTCAGCCCTGCGACCTTCCTGACGCCGCAAGAATTCGAGGCTGGCAATGTGCTGTGCGTGTACAGTTTTTCTAAAACATATGCCATGACCGGATGGCGTATCGGGTACATTGTTGCCAGCAAAGAAATGATCAGAACGATCACTCATGTGCTCGACTCCGATCACACCAATATCAGCAAAATTGTTCAGCGAGCAGCGGCAGCTGCATTAACGGGTCCACGCTCAGATGAGATGCTGGCTGTGTACCGCTCCCATCGGGATCTCGCGCTGACCATTCTTCAGCGCACTCACCACTATGCCTACACCCCAGGTGGAACCTTCTATCTGTTGCTAGATATTACTCCTCCTGACGGTCTGCCTGTTCATGCCAGAGATTTCGCCTATGCGCTTTTGTGCGAACGAAACATCATAGTCGCGCCCGGAACAAGTTTTGGGCATGTCGCCTCAAAGTATGTGCGCATCTCATTAACAGCGCCAGTAGAGGATATCGCTCATGGAATTGAGGAGATTTGCGCCTTCATTGATAGATAGCATTTCATATGTACGCAAAAAGAGCAAAGAAAGGAAAAGAAGATGAGTATGCAAGCAGTTCATCCTGATGAGCTGTTCAACGGGTATGTCGGAGCACATGTTGCCTATGCTTTTCAGCAGATCGGCCTGTTTTCGGTCTTGACGCCGAACATCAGACGGAAGCCACACGACATTGCAGCTCGCACTGGCCTTGATCTTCCCCGGCTGCAGGCTTTACTGAAAGCTGGTCACGAACTTGGCTATATCGCATCTCATGCCGATGGCAGTGTTTCAGTCTCCGAGATGGGCGAAATCCTTCGTGGTCAATTAGGCTACTTCACCTGGGCAGTTGGAGGATACGGGGATTTATTGCGCAGTATGGGCCGCCTGACGACCGGAAAGGAGACATGGAAGCCTCTCCGTAACGAAGGGATGGTAGCTCTTGGGGCCGATATGAACCATCGTTCGTTTATGGAACATATCCTGTTTGACGTGCTGGATCATCTCTCTTGCCACAGGATTGCCGACTTTGGCTGTGGGAATGGAGGACGCCTGATTTCTTTCTGCCAGCGCTATCCACATATCAAAGGGGTTGGCATTGATATCAGTACAGATGCGATTACACTCGCCCGGGAGAACGTCAAGCAACATGGTCTGGAAGATCGCCTGGAGATGATCTGTACGAATGTCCTGGAAACCATCCAGACGGATAGATATAAAGAACTACTGGCCGGTGTCGATCTCGTGAGCAGCTTTATGATGTTGCATGACCTCTATAACATCCCCAGCGTCTGGCCCAGGCTGTTTGATCATTTGCGTGAGGCATTTCCAGGAGTGAAACATTTTCTGTTTGCAGACACGGTAAGGATGCCACCAACTGAGGAGCGAAGTACACTGCCGATTTTCGCCGTTGGCTATGAATTGCTGCACTCTTATATGGATGTGTGCCTACCAACAAAGGCCGAGTACGACGCAGCCTTTGTCAGAGCAGGCTTGACGATTGAGATGTGTGCTGACTTTGGTACGCCCTATACCTACCTCTATCTCTTACGCGTCTGATCGGCAAGATTGAAGAGGAGACAAAGATGAATTGCACCATCCTGCATAGGGACGAACTCCCATATGAGAGGTACAGCTACCTGTTCCAGGGCTACCAGTATGGAGAGACCAACCTGACATTTCTCTGGCTTGACATGCCGCCAGGGGCCGGGCCAGAGCTGCATAAACATCCATATGAAGAGGTTTTTGTGGTACTGGAAGGGCAGGTTACTTTTACTCTTCACTCAACAACTTTGGAGGCAAAAGCCGGTCATATCGTGATTGTGCCGCCGGGCGTGCCGCACAAATTTATCAATTCTGGAGCTGGACTGCTCAAGCAGATAGACATCCACCTCAGCCCAAAATTCATTATAGAGTACGTTGAAGAAACCTGACCAGGCCAGAATCGACAGCACCCCGTTTGCTCCGCACGCTCCCCAACTTTGAAGAATGGGAGCGTGCGGAGCAAACGGGAGAGCGCTCTCAAGCCAGCGTCTCGTCGAGCCAATCAAAGACGCGTTGATTGAGCAGCAGCGCCGCCCCTGCATGACAGTGCTCTTCCGCCGCATCGTACGCGGTGAACAGGAGGTAGGTTTTAGGGCAGGTCAGAGCGTCGTACAGCTTTTTTGGCTGTCCCGAGAAAAAGTGGTCCTTCTCCGCATCACAGACCAGCGTTGGGCAGGACACCTGTTCAACCACACCTTCCATTGTGTATTGTTGCATCTTTTGCATGCAATCGAGCGGCGAGGTTGCCCGCATAGTCCACATGCCCTGGCTGATCGCCCAGCGCATCCCCATATTGCGCGACATCTCCCGCTCAAGCAGCGCGTTCCAATCTTCATCGGAGGATACGGGCTTATCCTGTCCCATAAACTCGCGGGATGCGGCAAAAGCGTAGAGGCCATCGACGGCAACGCAGGCGGCGAGGCGATGCTCAAAGGCGGCGGCCCGAGGAGCGAGATAGCCGCCCAGGCTTCGACCCTCCAAAACGATGCGGTTGGGATCGACCTCTGGACGAGTGAGCAGGTAGGAGACCACAGGCGTTACAACCTGCTCCCAATCCGGGCGAAATGGTAGATGTTGCAGGCGAATCACGCTCCCCTGGCCCGGCCCCTCAAAGGTGAGACAGTTATAGCCCCGTTGCAGCGCGGCTGGGACGGTGCCAAAGTATAGCTCCTCACCAGTGGAATCGTAGCCACCATGCAGAATCAACGTGGGACGAGGCGTGGCGCTGTCATCGACACGATAGAAGTAGCCCGGCAAGACGGTTCCCTCATAGGGGATGGCGACCTCTTCATAGGTCAGTGAGCTGAGGCGCATCGCCTGCCGAAAACAATCGACGCTCTTCTGATAGGTGGGTAACGCACGCGGATCGGTCTGCCCAATCTCCATATGCATAAAAAACTCGGCGCTGCGGTAGTAATTTGATGCACGCAGATAGGCATCATAAGCGCTCACCCGATGCCCCCGCTCCAGACAGGAATCGGCAATCTGATGAATGCGCTCGGCGGTGGCGTTCCACTCGCGATACCAGCTCTCAACGTCGCCCTCAGTGATGCGCGAGGCAGTGACCAGGCACTCGTTGATATCTGAACCACCATTGATGGCAGCACTCAGCATGCGCAACAGCTCAAAGGCAAACGTGCGATCTTGAAACATGATCTTCATAGCAATAGTTTTCTTTCTTTACATGCAAATTAAGTAAACGCTAACTTACAAAAAGCGAGAAAAAAAGAGGATCAGCCTGTGCGTAAGGCATGCAGCCAGAGGCGATTGATTTCACGGAGCGTCTGCTCTGTAATCTGATGGGTCAGATGCAGTCTGACGCGCTCACCGAGGCCAATCAGTAGGCTCAGAAAGCCCCAGGTGGCGGCAACAAGGTCCAGCTGCGCCGGTAAGAGTCCCTGTGCCTGCGCTTTTTGCAATAATTGCGAGACGAAGGCAGACATAGCGGCGCTATAAGCCTCCATTATCTGGATAACGAGAGGGTCATCTGCAACAACGGATGCAAAAACAATAATTTGCATCCCCTCGTGGTCTGCCAGCGCCGCCGCTCGGAACTCCATTAGCAGATTTGACAGGGCATCCAACACATCCTGGCTGGCCCGCCGCTCAACCCGCTCGTAAAACGACGACAACATCTGATTCTGCGCCTCTTGTAGCACTGTGAGATAGAGGTGCTTTTTGCTCTCAAAATGTTTGTAGAGGAGCGCCTCCGTGACCTGACTGGCACGAGCAAGGTCGCCAATGCTGGCCTGTGCATAACCGGTTCGCGCAAAGACCGTTTTCGCCTGCGCCAGGATCAAAGCCCGTCTCTCCTCGCCGCGCATCCGTCTCTCTTGAGTCGCTTTCGTCTGTCCCATCATTCCTCTATTGGTAAGTAAACGTTCACAAACTTCCTTCAAAGGAAGTATAGATGATCCTGGCCCCCTTTGTCAAGCGGCAGCATCAAAGGGGCGGATCTTGGAGCTACGGGCAGCGATTATAACGGGCAGGCACGACCAAAGATCGATATCGGCCCCTTCGAGAGTGCCTGGCTCACAGGTCCCAATTGATTACAGGGAGGCTGGCTTGAGCTGGCCTCCTCAATATCCTCGTGTGCTGCAGCTTGTAAAGTTTACACAAAATAATAACTTTCAACCGACTTTCCCATCTTGCACATGCAAAGCCCGGGTTGGTAGATAGATCATAGAAAACTTCCCTTGACAGAGCTACCCTGCCATGTTACCCTTTTATTATAATTTGGTACATATAAATATACGCCGCTGAGCAGGTGCATCCAGCTTAACTCCCTTATTGTGCAGTTCTTATGTACATTGTGTAGCTGATGACGTGTTGTCCGTTCCTTATACCGTCCTTGTAAAAAATAGCGAGAGCAAACAAACAGGCCAATTTCAGTAGAAAGGCTGTCAACGCTATGGAATTGCTCGGCGTAGGACTCGGTGTGGCGGTTGCGCTTCTGTGGGGATCATCTGACGTTTTCGCCACGCTAGCTACTCGTCGCTTGACCACCTTTAAGGCCACGTTTATTTCTCACTCGACCGGTCTCCTGCTGCTCCTCCTCTCTGGCATTACCATTTTCTGGTTTGGACATGTTTCTTATACCGGGGAAGCTCTGCTCCTGAGCGCACTTATCGGAGTGTTCACCGGCCTGTGTGCCGCCCTGGCATCTTTTGCGCTCTATCGCGCTCTGGAGATCGGCCCGGTCGCCATCACCGGCCCCCTCACCGCCTCCAGTTCCATCGTGACGCTCATCCTCTCCGCGCTCATCCTCAAAGAGCAACTGACGTTTCCTCACAGGAGCCTGGTAGCGCTGGTGATCTGCGGCGTCGTGCTCGCCTCTACCAGCCAGGGAGAGCTGCGTCTGCTCCTGAAGAAACCCATCAATATATTTGGGCCAGGAATACGCTGGGCCATAGTGGCAACGCTGGCCTTTGGTGCGCTGGATTTTGGCATAGGGGCCTCCGCATCAATCGCCGGTTGGTTTCTCCCGATCGTGTGGACACGCTGCTTCAGCATCCTCTTTCTGGCTCTGATTGCCTGGAGAAAGTCCCCGCTACATGCTCAAGAGTCGCCCTTCTCGCTTCCCAGTCTGAGCGAGCTAGCCTATCTACGCCAACCATTGTCCAGAATCGGCTCAGGCATTCTTCTCGCCCTGCTTGCCGGTATCCTGGAGAATGCAGCTGCCCTCGTTTTCAGCTTTGATACGCGCGTCGCCACCACTGGTATGGCCTCGGCTATTGCTTCCAGTTATAGCCTTGTTGTCATGGTCTTTGGCATTCTTGCCTACCGCGAACGCCTCGCAAAAAATCAGTTTGTGGGGCTGGGCATGGTCATGGTGTGCCTGTTTCTGCTGGCGTTGTGAAGCGGTAAGGTAGTGCGTAGTGTAGCGATTTATCGCGCTGGTGGCATAAGATGCTCTTTCATGAATACATCCGGTAACCCCTTGCGTAGCCGCGGGGGGGTTTAGAGCACGCAGGGGGGAATGAATTAAATAACAACCACACCGGCAAAGAAATGCCGCCGCGCA
>JAICIM010000227.1 GCA_025928885.1 Ktedonobacteraceae bacterium
CACTCTTCGCCTGTAGCCTGACAGGAACACCACAACCCTCAACGGCCTCACCCGGCGGCACAGCCAGCCATGCCAGTACTGCCTGCGCAAAGTGATCGGTTCGGGTCCGATCCTCAGCGCCATACCAGATCTCATAGAGTGTATTCCCCGTGCCAGCGGGATCGGCCACCTTATTCAGATAATAAAAGCTCATCCCTGCTTCGACGTTATTGGTCTCATCAAGCAGACTATCACTACTCCCGGCTTGCTGTATAAGCGATGCGGCGGTCGTGGGAGCACTATAGAGATAAAAATAGGTAAAATTGCCCTGATCTTCCTGACCATTTCCCCCCTGGGGAGAACGAGCGGTCGCGGATTGGAGCAGCACCATCTGAGCATTTTTCTGGCTGCAATTGCTGGAAATGCCATATTGTTGCACGAGGCCAAGATAGTAATCCCAGAGTCAGTATGGACCAGGATCAACATGATTGGGCGTCAGAGCCAGCGAGGGGGCAGGAATCAGACCATGCGAGACCACATGGTCGTGATCGAGGGGAATATGATACTTTTTCACCAGATACGCCGTGAGCCGTGCCGAAGCGAGATATTCAGCCGCGTTATACCATCGCCAACCGGTAGCGGCAAAGCCTGCATGCTCAATGCCTACGGAGTGTTGATTATACCAGATATTACCCGCCTGATAGGCAATATCATGATCGTGCAGCACCTGATAGACTGTGCCATCGCTATCAACGATATAATGGACGCTCACGTTCCGACTCGCATCCTGAAAAATATTCAACGCATCCTGTGCGGTGCCTTCAATATCGTGAATGACCACCTGCAAGACCTTATATTGCCCTGGCCGCCGGGCGCTCTGGTAAGTACAGGGCATTGTCGCGGCGACCTGATTGCAATCAAACTTCTTTGGATCAAGAATACAATCAATCGCACCAGCATAATCCACCTTGCCATCATCAACACAACCGGCAGGCAGCGCTGACATGTTGGCACTGTTCGCTGCCATCAACACATTCGGCCTTACCGACTGGGGAACCAGCACAACGGTCTCGCCCCCATCGGCCCGCGCCGTAAATCCACGCTGCAAGACCTGATACACCCCATCAGCATACATTTGAGCCGTTGCCCGCGTCGTAGCATGACTATATGCAATCACAGTGTTATACCAATCGGCCAGCGTTGCAGGAAGGGCATGGCTACTAGAAAATTGCAGCGCCTCATCGTGCAGCAGTGCAGCGCCACCACGAATATTGGTCGCCATATCGGATTGGAGCAGAGACGCGCTCACTCCCAACTGCTGCGCTGCCCGATCCAGCATATCGCCACGAGCATTCTTAATCAGATGCATGCAACCATAGCCCTGATCGATGCTGGGGCTACCGCCATGATTGCTCAGGCGGCCCTCCATGTAACAGATCGCCTTCAAAAGCTCAGCAGGAACTCCAAACTCCTGTGATGCACGAGTAAAAGATATTTCTACCGAATTTGCAGCAAAAACATGCTGTGGAGAAAAATACATTGCAAACAGAAGGGCAGATAGCATATAGATAAGAAACAATGGAAATAACAGACGCCTGCAACCTGGCATCGATCACGCTCCTTTTCTTTTCAAGAATGTACTCATTGATCACGAAATTTTTTCTACTTCATCCAGATCTATCGGCCAGTTCAGCGCATTCTTGACCACTCACCCATCCGTCGAAATTTGAAACTGATCTACCTGCTAACTCGTGCTAGAACAAAAACAACGGGGATAAAGGAGCAGGAGGTCATATGCCCGAGGAAAACGCCGCTCGTCTGGCAACCGGTACGCTAATCTATAGTAGCGAGTACAATTGCCTGGAGCTGGATGGATATGAGTTACAATCTGGTGAGAATATAGAGATTCGCGTTTTTGGTTCCTGGGTGCCTGGACAGGTCGCAGTCGATGCAGGAGGCTGGTATTTATTTACGCTCGATCACGTCGGAATTCGCTTACATACAGGATTACCAGCTCGCTTTGCTGATGCTGGCGTAGTAAGCGCCTCTATTTTACAGCCATCATTGACGCCTCCCCCACACATTTTGATTGTTGACGATGATCCCGGCCTGTTGAGCGCACTCCCCCGCGCCCTGACATTGCGCATGCCGGGCATCCGCGTTGACGTTTCCGAGTCGCCCTTTGAGGCGCTCAAAATGATCCACAGGCAGCGCTACGACGCCATCGTCAGCGATATCAAGATGCCCGGCATGGACGGGCTGGTGCTGCTCTCGCGCATTCGCGAAGTGCAACCAGACACGCCAACGCTGCTGATCACGGGGCATGGAGAGCATGACCTGGCGATTCGAGCTTTGCGCGGCGGGGCATATGACTACATTCAGAAACCGATCGACCGCGATGCGTTTGTCGCGGCCCTCTTGCGTGCCATCCAGACCTGTCAACTGCGCCGCCGCGTCGAAGAGCAACAGGCTGCTCTGGAACTGCATGCCCGCTCACTTGAGCGCATGGTCATACAGCGTACCAACGAGCTGATCGAGGCAAACGCGACAAAAGATAAAGTCATCAGTCTGGTCACGCACGAAATGAAGACTCCAATTGATAGATTAAAAAATATCACTACATTGTTGCGCCAGAAACTTGAGGGAACAGAGGTTGACGCCATTGTGAGTCAGGGCTTTCTAGAGATCGAGCAGTCAGTTGCACGCACAGAAGGGTTGGTGCAGGATCTGCTCAACACATCGCGCCTCGAAACGGGTATGTTTATTTTGCATCGTGAGCGCCGCGACCTCGTGGAGCTATGCCAGATATTACTTGATGAACATGCGAAGCGCTACGGACAGCAGCTGGTTTGTGATTTTGTGCATGCCCCGGTCGAAGCAGAAGTTGATGCAGAGCAGGTACGCCAGGTCTTCGACACACTCCTGTCCAGGACGCCAGAGCAGCAAGAAGTGTCAGAAGTCATTACCGTCACACTGCAACAGGCCAAACATGAAGCGATCATCACGGTCCGTGATCTCAACGCCCATATCGGACTGGGACTGGGCCTCTATGTCTCGCGCAAAATCATGGAGCGGCATGGAGGCCATCTGGAAGTACAGCGCTTTCCAGAGAATCGTAGCACCTTCTTCCTGATGCTGCCCCTGCTCCCCGAATCGATGATCGAAGAAGAAGATATGGAATCGACAAGCCAACAGTTTCCAAGCACCCATGCTGTCTGGACAATCACAGACAGAAAAGATGGCCAGCTGTGACCGGATAGTGAATAGGCCGAAGAGAGAAGCCCGATCCCCCAAATCTCCTAGAGCCTTTTCTGTGCATGGTCTATTTAAGCGTTAGCAGGCTTTCTCTTGAGAGGATAGCGCAAGACACAACAGGAATTATCACCTGCATACATGATGAGCGGGATAGTCAAGGCAAACCAACTATGCTATACTGCACAAGAATCATGGCGCAGTCTGTATCTCTACTCTGTATCTCTACAAAGAAAGAGAGGCCATGTGCTGCGCAGCGCGAAAAGACAGGCAGGCAGTCAGGCAAAAGAGTTTCAATAAAGTGTTTCAATGTAGAATCCTACAACTTTTGAGTGAGAGGAATTAACAACATATGCGCCGAGGAACACTGACACTCCTCTTTTTCATCATCTTATTAACATTGGGCGCATCCTATGTCGTTTTCTGGCCCAACGCAGGTGCAAACGAAAAGCCTCTATACGGTATTAATAACACTTTTACCATCCATGAGGGACTTGACCTTAGGGGAGGCATACAGGTTCTGCTCGTACCCAAGCCCGGGCAGGATACCTCAGACGAAAATATGGATGCCGCACGCATACGTATTGAGCAGCGTGTTAATGGTGGTCTGGGAGTGAACGAACCCACGATCCGTATTCAAAGAACCAATGGACAACCAAGTATCTCTGTTGAATTGCCCGGCTTTAGCGGCAATCAACAAGAGGCCATTCAAAACCTGCTCAAAACAGGTACGCTCGAATTCTGGAATACCGGTCAGACCAGCGTGCCAGAAGGCACCAAGTTGAACCCATCCGATTATGCACAATACAATCCGGGTGGCAAGGCGCTCTTCACCGGTAATGACCTCGATCCGTCATCGCTCAAAGTTGGTCAAGATCCTCAGACCGGCTCCTACCTCATCGAGTTCGCGATGAAAGGCGATGCCATTGGCCGACTCAGCAAATTTACCGCCAGCAATATTGGCAGCTACTTCACGATTACCCTGGACAAAAGCGTGATTTCGTCGCCGGTCATCCAGAGCCAGCTGCCGGGTAGTGGACAGATCACCGGTCGCTTCACGCTGGATCAGGCACAACAACTGGTGAACGTGCTGAAATATGGCGCACTGCCCATTAGCTTCACGATTGCCAGTCAGCAAAGCATTGGCCCAACCCTCGGCCAGGACTCCATTAACAAAAGTATGATTGCGGCTGCCGTTGGCCTCGGCGTCGTTATTCTGTTCATGCTGCTGTTTTACCGCCTGCCGGGCCTCCTTGCCGATCTCGCGCTGATACTGTACTCTATCTTCACCTTCGCTATCTTTAAGATGATCCCCGTCACCCTGACCTTACCTGGTATCGCTGGTTTCGTGCTTTCGATCGGTATGGCTGTAGACGCAAACATTCTGATCTTTGAACGTATGAAAGAAGAGTTGCGTGATGGCCGGTTATTGTCTTCGGCGATCGACATCGGATGGAAACGCGCCTGGCCCTCGATTCGCGACTCAAACATTGCGACCATGATTACCTGCGCCGTTCTCTACGGCTTTGGTACAAATTTCGGTGCCACGATCATCGTCGGGTTCGCAACAACCCTGTTCCTGGGCGTCGTGATCAGCATGTTTACCGCTATCACTGTCACGCGCACGTTCCTGAATCTGCTTGTGCCAACTGGCGTTATTAATCATCCTGCACTGTTCGGCCTTCCTGCTGGCTCGCTTGCCTCGACGACGCTGGCACGACGAAACAGCACAGTGTAGAGGAGGATGCCGTGTTACACCTTGTCAAATATCGTTTTGTCTTTCTAGCCTTTTCGCTGCTGATCATCATTCCGGGCCTCATCTCGCTGGCGGTGTTTCATCTCAAAGTCGGCATCGATTTTGCCGGTGGATCAAGCATCCAGTTCCGTCCCCAGACGGAATTTAAGACGACGGCTGAAGTGGAAAAGTATATCACTCCCCTCGGCCTGCGCGATCCTCAGATTATCTTTGGTGAAAACAAGGCCCTTGCTGGCGATCATGGCGAGAAAACAGTATGGGTGCGCCTCAATACTCAGATCGATAACAACGTCCTGAACTCGATCCAGAACACCCTGAAAAACAAGTATCCCAATGCTAAGATCAACGTTCAGCCCCTCGATGTGACTGGCGCGAACAACAAAACCTATACGCTGCTCACCCTGTCCGGCTTCGATACTGCGCCGCAGATTAGCGATATCCGGCAGTTGTTGAGCAAGTTACCCAACACTGGTACTCCTGGTCTGACTGCAACGCCAACGGCTCAGGCAACGACGGCGGCGACCCCGACGACTGCCGTGCAGGCGACGCCAACGGCTAAAGCGACGGCACAAGCCAGCACCACACCGGCAGCTACACCGACCACCACATCATCCAGTGCGGCCAACACTCCGGTGAATGTAATAGACATCTCTCAGGGAACGACAACGCAGACGGTCACGATCCTGACGACCTCACCCATCGAGAACGAGGGCAAGGGCGATCAGCCGCGCATTCAAGCAGCATTTCTCAGCGCTAACGGGCCGTACTTACAGTTCACTAACATCTCTTCTGTCGGCGCTTCTGTCGCCTCAGAGACCACCAGAAATGCGGTCCTGGCAGTGATCGCGGCCTCCGCGTTTATCCTGCTCTACATCTGGTTCTCGTTCCGCAAAGTTGCCCGTGCATGGCGCTATGGCACTTGTGCTATCATCGCTCTACTGCACGACGTACTCGTGGTGCTGGGCGTCTTCTCCATTCTCGGAGAGGTTGTCGGTATCCAGGTCGATGCCCTGTTCCTGACCGCTCTTCTGACGGTTGTTGGCTTCTCGGTACACGATACAATCGTGGTGTTCGACCGTATCCGCGAGAACATGCAGCGCCACACCAGCGAATCGTTTGAGGATGTGGTCAACGCCAGCCTGATTCAGACGATGACCCGCTCGCTGAACACGTCGCTCACCGTGCTGCTCACGCTGCTGGCCCTGACGCTCTTCAGCACCATCGGTAGTAGCGTACATACCTTCACACTGACACTGCTGATCGGTATCTTCAGTGGTACTTTCTCCTCCATCTTTAATGCGAGTATGCTGCTCGTCATGTGGGAGAAGCACGAGTTGTTCTTCGCCTGGTTCAATCGCGACAAGGACAGACAGCCCTCCAACAAACGGGAGCGTGAAGCCCGCGAACTGGCACGAGCACGCGGCTAATCACGTATCGTACAGGCATCCTTCATTCAGGAGCAAACGGGCTTCCGCAAGAGGAAATACTTCTTGCGGAAGCCCGTTTCTTTGTTTATCCTCTACCTCCAATAAACTTTGAAGTACGCTACAATATAGCTGGAATAGACGTTTTCACACAGCAGAAATGAGGCTTGCGTATGAATCATCTCTGGGGATTGGACCATATCATTATCGGCGTGAATGATCTGGAAAAGGCCACAAAAACGTTTCAAGAAGATCTTGGGCTGGCGGTCAGCGGCGGCGGCATCCATCCAGGCGGCGGAACAGCGAACCGCATCATCGTGATTGGCGACACCTATCTCGAATTGATCACTGTGCGTGATCGTGCAGAGGCGCAGCAGAGCATACTTGATCATCTGGCAAAGGGGGATGGCTATCTCAATTTCGTGCTGGCATCCACTGATATCGCAGCCGACAGTCAGGCAATGGTTGAGCGCGGCATCGCGATTCTCGGCCCCAATGCGGGAGAGTTGCGTAGCGCCAATGATCGGCGGCGCGGCTGGATGCGTACTGATGTCGAGCGTCCCGATCTGGCACAACAGTATCCCTTTCTCATCCAGCACGACAGCAGTGGAGAAGAGCGGCAGCGGCGGCTCGCCGGTTGGTCCACACCACCACACCATCCCCTCAGCGCAACGAGTGTTCTCAGCACCACGCTCGTTGTGGCGAACTTACCTGAAGCTACGGCGCGTTTCCAGCACATTTACGGTCTCACGCCATCAATCGAGTATACAGGTGAGGTTGACTCCTGGGATGCGATGCTCGTCGCCTTCAGGCTGGGCAATGAGTTCCAATGCTTCGAACTGGCAACGCCGCTGCCTGCCAATATTGATCCCACAGAAGAGGCGGGGCATTTACCGGAGCGCGGCGCTCTGCGCAAATATTTGCAGACGTTTGGCGAGAGCCTCTGCCGCATCACGCTTGCCGTAGCTAATCTGGAGGCGGCCCGGCGCTATCTCGATTCCCATCAGGTCACCTACACCTACCAGGATGCACCACGCAGCGAGCTATGGATTCACCCCGACCACGCTTGCGGCGCGTCTATGGTGCTCTATGGGCAGGAGGCAGAATAAAGCGGTCTCTTGAAAAAGACTATTGCTGGTCTTGATGCTGAACAATCAGGCGTAGTTTGCGTTTGAAGACCTTCTCGAACAGATCGGCCTTCTCGTAAGCATGGCCCAGTTCCTCATCAAGATCGGCCAGAGGGCGCACAAAGAGCACAATCGTCCAGGTTGTTTTGTCACACAAGGACGGATCAGCTACCAGACTCAACACGCGTCCATCGTGGCTGTAATCGAGCGCATCGGCGATCCGTACCAGCGCGGCCAACTGAGAGACGCGCCGCTGGGCGCTGCGATTCAACGCTGCGAACTCGGCATGTTCTTTGCTGGGGAGCGCCCGACGATGGTAACGCGCAATGCAAGCGATTTCGTGTCGCTCGCTATCGGTCACATCGGGCAGCTTTGTCTCTTTAATCAGGCGAAACGAATGTTTGTGATGGCGACGTGTTTCGACCATCATACCGGTGTTATGCAAAAAAGCTGCCCGCTCAAGCAGAGCACGCGCACGCTCATTGAGTTGATGGAGAGGAAGCGTGACCTCAAACAACTCTACGGAGAGATGCCTGACCTGGCGTGCATGAGGCCAATCCTCCACCTGCAAACCACCACTCTGCTCAAGTTCCGCACTTGTCGGCTGGGCAAAATTCCACCAGCTTAATTCTTCGATCGAACTAGACGGCATCATCATTTGTAGAGTTCTCCTTAGATCAGAGATCTATGCTTACTCACCATATCTCACAAACGCTCTCCATGATCCACACGACTATCGATACTTGCTCCATGTGTCTACCCATCGCTCTATCCATGCTCACCAGCATGGATTGCACTCTCCTGAAGTTGCGTCAGCCACTGCTCCCCATAGCGAACACGCGCAAGCAGCACCCCTTCACGGATGCCATGAGCGCTCACATAGATCTCTTTCAGGTGGAGCCGCTCCATCAGCATGCGAATGATGAATGCGCCTGCTGGCAGGATACGCGCCCGTTGCGGATCGATAGGATAGCGTCGAGCCACCTCATCGGCAGGTAACACGCGTAAGATCTCTTCACAACGCACGACATCTTCATACGAGAGCCGCGTCTCTGTCTGACTGACTCCCAGGGAATAGCGAGCAAGGTACAACAAGGTATTGGCGCTTCCCCCCACGAAGATTAAAGCGGCAGGCGATGTCTGTACAGGTATTTTCTGGAAATAGTCAAGCAAGAATTTCTGAGCCGTTGCCACCTCTTGTGGAATTGGAGGATCAGAAGGGAGATAGCGATCATGCAGCCAGCCAGAGCCTATTGGGAGAGAGGTACTCCAAACGATCTGCAATTGATGAGCGATGACCAGCTCCATACTACCACCGCCCAGATCCGCAACAGCGATATCAACGGGAGGCCAACTATGTTGAGAAAGTTCGTCGGTAGCGCCATAGAATGTCAGGGCGGCCTCCACATCGCCGCCAATGATATGCACAACCAGCCCGGTCGCCTCGCGAATTGCCGCGAGAAATTCCGCACTATTGCTTGCCCGGCGGATCGCCTCGGTAGCCACGACAAACACAGAGGATGCGGCGTAGTGTTCGGCCTGCGCCTGATATTTTTGCAAAGTAGCAATAGTCTGATCGCGTTTCTGTGGAGAAATCGCGCCGGTCGCATTGACACTTTCTCCGATGCGCACCAGTTCCAGTTCATCCGCCAGTATCTCTACACGATCCTCGAAACAGTGAGCAACCACCAGATGGACGGTATTGCTACCAATATCGACGGCAGCATACACAGGTGCGGTTGCTAGCCTCTCTTCATGGGACAGGGCATATTCTGACTGCTCTTGCATACAGGCTCCACATTGACACACGCTAATACAGCTTGCATGATTTCAGAATGAAGAGAGATGCAAGCTCTATAGCGACCAATAACAGGACATATTGTTATTATAACACGAATAGTAAAGTTTCAGAGGAAATCTGAGGTGGAAGAAAAATCCCAACGACTTGTCAAAAAACCTCTTGACAAGTCGGCGGAGATCCTGTAATATAGGCATCGTTCCGAGGGAACACAAAAGATTTGCCGAAGTGGTGAAATTGGTAGACACGCAACGTTCAGGGCGTTGTACTCGAAAGGGTGTGGGGGTTCGAGTCCCCCCTTCGGCACTCTCCATACCATAGAGAACGTCTCAAGTGGCTTTCACAGTGACTTGAGACGTTTTTTATTTGTCGTAAGTTAG
>JAICIM010000092.1 GCA_025928885.1 Ktedonobacteraceae bacterium
CAACAAGCAAATTGCCCGCAACCTCCATATCAGCGAGGCCACCGTCAAATCTCACCTGATCCATATCTTTAGCAAGCTAGGGGTGACGGATCGTACCGCCGCCGTAATGGTTGCGCTGGAACGCGGTTTGCTCATCATCGGGTCAGAGCCGTAGAGATATACAAATACCTACAAGAAGAGAAGTTGCGCACACACATAACAGTTGTGTGTACGCAATGATGATAAATGTGCAAGAATCCAGACCGTCGAGAGCACGTGCTGATGACCGTATTTATGAGATACGCTGGCCGCGATATGCGATCGGCCCTTCGTTGGGCTTGCGGTAATAACCAAGAAAGCTATCCAGGTTGCTCTGGAAGCTGATCGATCCCTCGCTACCATCCGTTTTCTCCCACGAGAGCGCGGTGAGGTTATTCGTATCGCCATCTGCGAGATCGATGGTCAAATCAGGTGCCTGGTGCCACTGCTGCAGATCGCCCCACGACTGCTCTGTACGAAATGTTGCCATAACTTGCTCCTTTTCTTTTTGTAAAAGAGAGGAGTACTTTGTGTACTTCTCCCTTCTATTCTAATCCCCATTCCCAAATGTTTTGTTACGGCTCTAGAGGCGCAATCATGTGGGCCGCATCGCGTGGATCGAGGCGATCACGTACCGCATCCCCCAGCAGATTGAGGCTCAGCACAACAAGCACAATCGCCAGCGTCGGGCCGAGCAGCATCCAGGGGTCGCTGGTCAGATAGGTTTTGGCGTCGTTAATCATCGATCCCCATTCGGGCGTCGGTGGCTGAGCGCCCAGGCCGAGAAAGCTGAGCAACGATTCGTCGAGAATCGCAAACGAGAGCGAGAGCGTCGCCTGCACCAGCAATGGACTCATGATATTTGGCAAAATATGTCGCAGCAAAATCTTCCATGTCGGTGTACCGCTCACGGTGGCGGCGGTGATATAGTCCAGAGCCACCGTCTGAAGCGTCTGACCGCGTGCGATGCGAGCATAGAGCGGGATGCGCACGACCGCCAGCGCGATCACCAGATTGAGCACGCTTGGTCCCAACGCCGCCGCAATCGCCAGCGCCAGAATGAGCGAAGGGAAGGAGAGCAGCGCATCAACGATCATGGTAATCAGTTGATCGACCCAGCCTTTGAAATAGGCCGCGAGAATACCCAGCAGCGTGCCACAGAAGCCACCCAGCAGGATCGTCGCCACGCCCACCAGCAACGAAATGCGCGTTCCATAGATGATGCGGCTCAGCTGGTCGCGCCCCAGTGCATCGGTTCCCAACAGGTGCGCCATGCTCGGCCCTTGCGTTGCGATGGCTGGATGGTATTGTAACGGCGGGTACGGGCTGATCAGGGGGGCAAAGATGGCGGCCAGCACCAGCAGCAGCAAAATAACGGCAAAGCACCAGCGCGGGTCCTGTCGCATAGCCCGCAAGATCAGCGCAGCCCACGACGTTCGCCCATGTGCAACCCGCCTCTCTGTAGCTCGTATCCCCTCACTGATGTTCTCCGGGATAGCCATAGCTTCTCGCCTCGCTTTCCATGCTTCCTATTGTTTCTCGAAACGGATACGTGGATCGAGGACCACATAGCCAATATCAACCAGTAGATTCGTCGCCATATATGAGAGCGCAGCCAGCAGCACAATGCCCTGTATGACGGGATAATCCTTTGAGAAGATGCTCTGCACGGCCAGTTGTCCAATGCCCGGCCACAGAAAAATCGTCTCAACCACCACCGCGCCGGCGATGATCGATCCCACCTGCAAGCCAACGATGGTCAGCACCGGCAAAATGGCGTTGCGCAGCGCGTGAACATTGATGACTCGCCGTTCGCGCAGACCCTTTGCCCTGGCTGTGCGCACATAATCCTGATGCAACACCTCGATCATGCTGGCGCGAATCTGGCGCATATTGACCGCCACCGCGCCCGTCCCCAGCGTGATCATTGGCAGGATCAGGTCGCGCAAGTTGGCGGTCGGATTGTCCGCGAATGGCACATAGCCGCCGGGCGGGAAGAGGCGGATGGAGACGGCGAAGAAGAGGATCAGGAGCAGGCCCAGAATAAAGCCGGGGATGGCGGTAAAGAGCAGGCTGATCACGTTTGCCAGCCAGTCGAGCCAGGCACCACGATGCGTGGCTGAGTAGATGCCCAGCGGAATCGCCAGGACCAGCGAAAATAGCAGGGAGATCACGCCCAGTTCAGCAGTGACGGGGAGCCGTTGCACAATCGCCTGTAATACTGGCTGTTGCAACTGGATCGATTGCCCCAGGTTGCCATGCAGCAGTTGCCAGAACCAGAGCGCAAACTGCGTCGGCAGCGGCTGATCCAGTCCCAACTGATGGCGCAGGGCCGCAACCGTCTGGGGCGTGGCCTCCTCACCTAGCAGGACGGTGGCTGGATCGCCTGGCACCAGATGGATAATCATAAACGTAATAAAGCAGACGAACAGCGCAACGGGTAGGATAAAGAAAACGCGTTGCACGATATAACGGGTCACAATTGTTCTCCTTATGAGCCAAGATAGACGTTGGTGAAGGTCAGGATGCCCGTTGGCAGCAGCGTGAAATTTTTGATATTTGTGGTCGTTGCCTGCACCACTACGCCGTGATAGAGGAACACATACGAGGCATCCTGCAAGATGAGCCGCGTCGCCTGCTGGTAGTCTGTGACGCGCTTGTCCTGATCACTCACAACACGAGCATCTTCAAGCAGCTTATCGACCTGGGGGTTGCTATATTGCATGTTGTTGTTGCCGCCGCCTGTGTGGAACCAGGAATAGAGGTTGCCATCGGGGTCGGGCCGTCCGCTCCAGCCAAGCAGCGCCGCCTGGAAATTATGCGCCGTGGTATCGCTGAGCAGGGTCGCAAACGTCTCTTGCTTGATGTTGACCGTAATTCCGACCGGCTGTAGCTCTGATTGGAGAAACTGCGCTATCTGCGTGTTGAGTGGGGAGCCGCTGGCGATCAGCAATGTGAACGCGACAGCACCGGAGAGGCCGGATTGGGCTAGCTCTGCCTTCGCGCTGTTGACGTTATAGCTATAGGGCGCGAAATTCTTGTCGTAGGCCCAGCTGCTCGGCGAGATGGCACTCTGCGACACCACGCCGATATCTTTCAGGGCGTTATGTACGATCTCTTCGCGATTCACCCCCCACTCGATGGCCCGCCGCACGTGGACGTTGTTCAGGGGAGCCGTTTTGGTGTTGAGCATGACGCCAAAGAAGCTCAGGCCCGGCGCTTGCTTGTAGACCAGATCAGTACTGGATTTCGCCGTTGCAACCTGGTTAGGATCGACCGTATCGGCGACGTTAATGGTGCCGGTCTGGAGATTGGAGAACTCGACGGTGCCATCGGTGATGGGGCGATAGCGGATCGATTGCAGATAGGGTAACGTGTTGCCCTGATCGTCCTTGAGCCAGTAGCCAGCGTTGCGCTTGATCGTCAGGTGATCGTTTTTGATCCATTCGCCAAAGGTAAAGGGGCCGCTGCCGGCGCTGGTTGGGCCGTTGCTCAGTCCAGTTCCCAGCTTTGCAATGGCGGTTGGGGAGAGCATCATCCCGGCGCGATCGGTCAGCGTCGCCAGCAGGGGCGTGAAGGCTTTTTTGAGCGTGAGCTGTACATGGGAAGAGTCCACCGCTTCAACGGATGAGACGCTTGATACCTCGCTGTAGCGTGGCGAGGAGGGCGTTGAGAGGATGCGCTTGATATTGAAAACGACGGCATCCGCATTAAACGGGGTGCCATCCTGAAACTTGACATCAGTACGTAGGGTAAAGAGCAACTGTGTCGGCGTCTTATAGCTCCACGAGGTCGCCAGATCTGGCACAATAGTGTTTTGTGGACTGATCTTCACCAATGTATCGTACAGGTTCAGCATCACCTGACGATCCACCAGCGCCGTCGATTTGAGGGGATCGAGCGTCACCACATCCGCGTTCAGGCCAACGCTGATATCGCCACCAGTTTTCGTCTTTGCAGCTGTATTGGGCTGGTTCGTCTCTCCTCCACATGCTGCCAGAATGAGCGTGCAGAGTAGCGCGAAGGTGAAGAGCAGTGTTGAGCCGCGAGAGATGCGTGGGTGTGAAAGGGATCTTGAAATAGTATGAGTCAGGGGGCCGTTCATGAGTTGATCCTCCTTGTTTGCGGATCGGACACGTGTAAGCACATCAGTATCTGCTAAAAAAAGACGTACCTGCTGATGGCCGCAAAATGCAACGTTCTGTCGTATACTGGCACATACGGGGTATGTTACATCTTGCTGCACAACAGCAGGTATTTGAGAGATAGAGCAAGCCCACAAAACTTGAACAAAATAGCCCATTGCGAGTAAATAGTCATGGAAATTGTTTACTTCAAAATTACAATGCGCCAGAGGCTTTGTCAAGCTAGCGGCGCTATCTCATGTCATTCAAGGAATTTACCTTCATGCTACCATCACCCCAGGGCCTTGAGATAATCCTCCATTCCAGAGAATGTAAAGGCTTCACGCGCTCTCTGGATGAGCGCCTGGTCTTCTGGTGAGGTTGGGCGATCTGATGCATAGAAGATACCGGGAGCATGCATATATCTCAAGTCGAGAATATATTGTTTAGCGTCTTCAGGCATATGGGGCAAATGCGTATCAAGGATTTGATGCATCTCGCTTTGATGTGTCTCTCGAAAAGCGTTGGTCTCATCGTAATTCTGAAAGTCTAAATATCTTTGCAGGAAAGCTTTCTCCCGCGAATCTTCTGGTAACTTATCTTCAAGATCAAACAATGCATTTCTCGCATCTTGATACTTTGCAAAACGCTCTGAAGCCTGTAAAGTATATCCATGAAGCAATCCTCTCTGAATATTCCAATGTTCTGGCGTCTGGGTGGCTGGCTCTAGTCCAAGCTCTGAAAGATAAGAAGAAACAGATTGTGTTGTATCGTATCCAAGGAACTGTTTGGGGTGTGCTCTTAGTACCCTATCAACGCTTTTTTCTAGAAAAATCTGTACACTACCGCCCATGGAGCGAAGATCTAACACGGAAAAATCTTGTTTTGCATTATGATGAAACATCTCGATCATCCGTTCATTGCCAATCTCACGACGATAAATCGACATCAATGGTTTTACGTCGAGGTAGATAGCCTGGAGTTCTTTTCCGTGCTGCGTTTGAGTTAAAAAATGCTTCCAATCGTCATCTCCGCTTTGGTATGATTGCTCGAAGCGCTGAAATCCTTCCCGCGCTACTGTTTGCCAGGAGGATTCCCGAGTACTTCTGCCTTCGTTTCGTTCTGGACGAGGGTTAGAAGGTTCATACAAACTTCGTCTAAATCTCTCAGCGTCAGATGGAGATGCTTCGGAAGGATGTTGGCTCACCTGTTCCTTCCAGAACTTATGCATTTTATCTTTTCCGTTGCCCAATCTTCTGTCCATACAGACTTCCTTTTATTCTCTAATCTGCTCTATCACCAACCTTATGAGCCAGACTCCATCCACGTGTAGATTTGTGGCGCTCATACCGTCGTTCAGGCATAGAGGTCTCTCTTTGTGTGGAAATGCAGTAATTCCCTGCGAAGTATATCACACGGTTCTCTTCCCCAAACAAAATGGGCTATATTTTTATCGCTATTGATACTTTCAAAATACCTTATTATACAATCGGGCCAAATTGCCCGCCCACAATTTGCCAGCGGCCCTGATCGAACAGCCAGATGCGGGTATATCTATAATCGCCAGAAACCGGCGTTTCCTGCACAATCACGGACAGGTGCTCTTTGACGACCGCAATGGCTATCTCCCCATATAACCTCACGATCGTCTCAAGGATTTCATATTCGATCATTTTCAATGCACCCGATGCATGCGAGTTCAGGTCGTCCTGTTTGCCAACAACTATCCCTGTTTGATCGGTAAACACCAGATCGTCATGTAATAACTGAGCAAGCGCCTGCACATCGTCCGTTAAAAGCGCCTGCCGCAACTGCTCTTCGGCCTGTAAAATTTCATCGTTGGTATGGCTCATAAGTCTCCTCTTTCATTAAAATCATCATTGTGATATCTACACTATAGGGCGCTTACAGGTGGTATACAAGCCATTTTTAATGCTCTGAGCATAGGTCGGGTTGCTCAACTCTCAAATAGGTCCTTAGTAAGAATGGCATAGGCTATTGCTTGTCTCTTGCCCCTGGACTATACTGGAACGTAGATGGCAGAATTTCTATTTTTTTATCTTCTATAGGGATAGAGTACCCCGCGCGTTTCTCCACTCGCACGAGGATTAAATTTATTTCATATGAGGTACGTACATGGATGATCGTACTGGTCAACAAATTGGCGAGTATTGGCTCCTGCGCCAATTGGGGGAGGGCAGTTCCGCTGTCGTATACCTGGGAGAACATCTTCAACACAGCTCCCGGGCTGCGATAAAGATATTGCATACAAAGCTGGTGGCTCGGGAGCGTGCCGCTTTTCATGAAGAGATGCGTACCGTTGCAGCACTCGATCATCCTGGTATCGTGCGCGTGCTGGATTCGGGTGTCGAGCAGGGGTATCCTTATGTGGCGATGAACTATGTGCCGGGTGGGACGTTGCGCCAGCGCTATCCGCAAGGGAGCCGCCTCCCAGTGGAGCTGGTTGTTCGCTATATCAAGCAGCTTGCCGACGCCCTCCAGTATGCCCACGAGCAACAGTTTATTCACCGCAATATCAAGCCCGAGAACATTCTGGTGGGCGACGATGAACAGGTGTTGCTCAGCGATTTCGGTCCCTCTCTAACCTCTTCTGCCTCCATCACACATGGGTCGCAACTGGGCGCAAGCACGCTCGTCTATATGGCCCCCGAACATATTCTGGGCAAGTCGCAACCAGCCAGCGATCAATATGCTCTGGCTGTGGTGGCCTACGAATGGCTTGCCGGTGAGCAATTGTTTCAGGGAACGCTTGCCGAGTTGAGCGAACAGCACCTCTATGCGCCCCCGCCGCCATTGCAGGAGAAGAATCCCGCCGTCACTTCAGAGCTTGAGGACGTGCTGATCCGAGCGCTGGCAAAAGATCCCGCCCAGCGCTACGCCTCAGTGCTGGGCTTCGCCGCCGCCCTCGTGCAATCCGTCTCCACCGGCCAGCTTGACTCGCCGATTGCTGAAGATGAGGGCGACATCACCATCAGAAAAGACACGCCCAACGATTCCACCTCTGTGCCTGCACTGCCAACCGAACAGCTTGCATTTCCTGATGCGCCGCCTGTTGCACAGGACGATCCCGACAAAACAGATCCGGCGCTGCGCGTTCCCGCCGAAGATGCCCGGGAGGATTTGCTGGGCGATACGGATAAGCGCCCTGTTCCCGCCTTCCTCAAGCTGACAAGCCGTGCTAAAGAGGAGCCGACAATTGTTGAGGCGCAGGACGAGGAAGTGGGGTTGTGGCGTTTCGCGCCCGATCACCAACCGGTTGAGCGCGGCAGGTCCCCCCTCGCATTTTTGCAGGATGCTTCCAGGTCGATGAAGCGTAACGCCGTAATTGTCGCCTCACTGCTGCTGGCTCTCCTGATTGTGAGCAGCGTCGTGTATGCCGTGCCGCAGCTGGCCAGCAAGCACACTCCGCCCCCGCCGACCCCGCTACCGCTCACCGCCAATATCACGATCACGCCGCAGCAGAAAGCATGGAACAAGACGTATAGCCTCTCCGCAGTTACCGGCAAGCCCCGCGACACGCAACATCAGGTCCAGGCGCGTCTTATCACGATTACCACGCCGGCTCAGGCCCAGACCGTTAAAGCAAGCGGCTTGGGCATCGTGCCGGGAACGGGCGTTGCGGCAGGCGGCACCCTCACCTTTGATAACACCGCCCTCATCCCGCTGACCCTTCCCGCCGGAACTGCGCTGAACAATGCGGCAGGAGCAGTGGGCGCGGCCCAGGTGGTTCTCAATGCCACGGTAGTTGTCCCGGCAGCCTCAGCGATCCAGCCGCACACACAGGCAAGCGGCTCCGTCCATGTCGTCAAGGTCGGCAAAGCGGGCAATATCGCCGCCGGTCAATTTGTGGCGCGTGGTGCGACCTGGAGCGCGACCAATCCAGCCGCGTTTGCCGGTGGCGTTGATGAGCAGACGTATACGTTTGTGCAACAGAGCGATATCGACACCGCTGCTGCTACATTGATACAGGCCAATGCACCCGCCCCGGCTGAGGTCTTGAAGCCGAAGATTCACGCCAACGAACGGCTGGCGGGTGATGGCGTGTGCAATCCCGGTGAGCAGGCCGACCATTTAGCCAACGAGAGGGCCGCCACCGTCACCGTCACCGTCTGGTTTACCTGTAGCGGCGACCTCTACGACTACGATCACGCCAGTATGTTGGCCGCCAACCTGCTCAAGGCTGATATGCTGGCGGCGCACTATACCGCCATCGACACCATCAAAATGACGCTCAAGCAGCAACAGATCACTGACGATCAGGGAACGATTGCCCTCCAGATGCAGGCGCAGGCGAGCGGGAAGTATTATTTTGATAATGTCGCACTAGAAACCTTTGCCCGTCTGCTTGTCGGAAAGAGCATGAGCGAGGCCGACACTTGGCTCAAGGGGCAGCCAGGTGTCGGCGCAGCAACGATCAAGCTCGCAGGCGGCAGCGGGGAGAAGACGCTCCCGATGCTCGTGCAGAATATCACAATTACTGTCGCTTGAGCCGGTTAGCTGGTCACATTGACAAAAGAGAAGCGGCATGATACACTACGCCGTAAATAATTATGTCAGCCCCTGATTTGCTAGAGAGGCTGGCCGTGAGTCGAACGTCAGACCCGGCATCTAAAAACACTACGATGTTCTCTATTGATCCGTAGAAGGTGCATGTCTGGCTTTTTTGTTGCCCTTCTTCTCGGATCATGGAGCATAACGAGAAGGAGCACTCTTTCTATGGAGATTGCAGGAAAAGTTGTCTTGATTACTGGAGCTTCGAGCGGGATCGGGCTGGCTACTGCCCGTCTGTTTGCCCAGAAAGGAGCCAGGCTGGCTCTGGCGGCTCGCTCGGCTGAAAAGTTAGCACAGCTCGCCTCAGAACTACCGGAAGCCATCGCGGTCCCGACGGATATGCGGGACGAAGCGGCTGTACGCCGGATGGTGGCCCAAACGCAGGAGCATTATCAGCGCATCGATGTGTTGATCAACAATGCCGGGCAGGGATTGGCTGTGCCGATTGAGCAGGCGAATATAGAGGCGTATCGCTCCATCTTTGAATTAAATGTCGTCAGCGTGCTCGTGGCGATGCAAGCAGTCATCCCCATTATGCGAACCCAGGGAGGCGGCATGATTGTCAATATCAGTTCCGGCACTTCAAAGCTACCACCTGAGAGATACAAAACAAGCGCTGTCGGCCTCTACGCCTCCACCAAGTATGCGCTCAACGCCATTACGCTTATAGGCCGCGAGGAGCTTGCTGCCGACAACATTTCCCTCGGTGTGGTCTATCCCGGAGTGACGGCGACCGACTTCTACACCAGCCTCGCCCAGGGTCGCCCGTCCGCTCCTGCCGGCTCAACCTCCGTCGATAGCGCCGAGTCGGTAGCCGAAAAGATTCTTGAAGCGGTAGAAACCCAGGCGGCAGAGGTTTACACCGATAACTTGAAAAAAGCGCTCTTCTCGTAAAAAACTATTCGTGACTCTCGCATAAGACCATTTAAGCAAGCTGTGGCTCAAGATAGCGGAGCATAACCGTTTTCATTTCGGCCACAAGCTGCTTCGCCTCCTCCTCATCGACCTGGAAGATCAGCATGAGCGTGCCTTTGAAGATCTGCACAATCATGCGAGCGCTCAATATGCACTGCTCCTGCGAGAGTGATGGCGCTCTCCTCGCAAGTTCGCGTGCAAAGTTTTCCTGCATTACCAATGGCAGCTCCTGAATCATGTTTGTAACGCGTGAGGAGATTGGGGCGCAGATGAGGATATGGAATGCCGGGTGAGAGCTATGAAATGCAATCAGCTTATCAATGTACCGATCCAGCCAGAGAGGAAAGGGGAGCGCTGCCGCTTCGTCCGAAAAAAAGGTGTTACGCGTCTCTTGTAACTCCTCAGAGTAGCGCATAGCCAGCGCTTGAGCTATCTCTTCCTTGTTGGCGAAAAATTGATAGAGCGAACCCGGCGAGATTCCTGCCTCAGCAGCTATATGATTGGTCGTGGCCTCCTCGTAACTCATGCGTGCAAAAACTATCTCTGCCGCAACAAGAATTGAAGCCATGCGCTGTAATCCTCTGGCCCGTCGCGACACCGAACGCATCTCTTTCTGCTGATCCATTGCAAATCCTCTCCATGTCTACCCATCTCTTCTCTTGACAAAGCGAGTAATTGCTCGTATACTTGCCTTGTGAAAAGGTGAGTAAAAACTCGCTTATATGAAAGTATAGCATGACAGAATAGCTCTGTCCATAAAGAAAGAGGGAGTAAGCTATGGCTCTCGCGTATGATGTTCTCCTGGCTCAGGGGTTTGCAGGAGAACTGGGACGTTTTCAGAATCCCGTCGAGGCGTATGAGGCACTGACCCGTCAGGCACAGGTAGCTGATGAATATGGATATGCGACTGTCTGGGCAGCCGATCATTTCGTTACGGCTTTCCAATCGCAACATATGGTCTTTGAGTCCTGGACCACTCTCGCAGCTCTGGCGCGTGATACAAAACGAGTGCGTCTCGGACATCTGGTCACAGGGAACGGCTACCGCAATCCGGCCCTACAGGCGAAGATGGCCTCAACTCTGGATGTCCTTTCGCACGGACGCTTGAATTTTGGTATTGGCGCGGGCTGGAACGAAGCTGAGTATCGTGCCTATGGGTACGAAGTGCCTTCTACATCTGAGCGCCTGGGCCAGTTGCGGGAGGCGTTGCAGGTGATTCGGGCCATGTGGACGCAGGAAGAGGCCACATTTGAAGGCAAATATTATCAGATTCGCGGCGCGATCAACCAGCCCAAAGGCGTGCAGCAGCCCCATATCCCTATCATGATTGGTGGAGGGGGAGAGAAGGTCACGCTGAAACTGGTGGCACAATACGGCGACTTCTGTAACATTGGCGGCGATCTCGCGACCATTGAGCGGAAATTCTCGGTCCTTAAACAGCATTGCGAGGCCGTTGGACGCGACTATAACAGCATTCGTAGAACCGCCCAGACGCTCTGTGTGATTGCGGATACCGATGAGCAAGCGCAGGCGTTAATTCCGCCGGGATTAGAGTTTGCATTTCCTGGCGATTTTCGCTCGTATGGCCTGATTGGCAGTATTGAGACGATTCGGCAGCGGCTTGCGGCCTATGAAGCTATCGGAGTGCAGGAGCTTGCAATCGCCTTTCTTGATATTCCGCAAGTAGAGATGATGCAGCGCTTTGCTAGAGCGTTCATCCAATAATCAGAACGACAGAACAGAAGTAAGAGAGAACTCCATCCTTCCTGGTGATGGAGTTCCTGAGTACATCTAATGCAGCTCTGACGAGGCAACTGGCGGCCCTACTGGCCTCTTATTCAAAACTCTTCTTTTCTGGTGAATAAATAAGCCCCTTATTCTTTGAAAAAAGCCAGTCCCATCTGCCGTATTGTTTTAATTTTTGTTTCTCTTGACGGTACTCGCCAAGCACTTCTATATATCTGCCGTACAGTTGATGTTGTTCATTTCCATCTACAGTTGTATGAAGTGTTGTAAGGGATTCTAATGTATTAAGGTATTCTTTATAGGCTTGTGCCGTCTCTTTATGATCTGCTTTTGCCACTTCGTCTGGATTTTTACTTCTAGCAAGTTGATGTTTCATCAGAATTTTATATCGTATGAAATCATCACGTCCGTGATTTAATACTGCATTTATTTCTGATTCCGTCTCGTATCCGTCCAGCGGCTTTTGTAATTTTGCACACTCAGATAGCTTTCGGGATGGCATATATATCACCTCCTCTTCAAAGAAATGGTTCCTGACTTTTTACAATATATAGTAATATACTTTTTATCTGCGCTCATCTTTGCCCTTCCATAAGGACAATCTGGTTAGATTCTGTGATCTCATGTAGCTCAGTTGCAATTATGCACCGAAGTGAAAAAAACGAGCTATGTCCCTGAATAAGAGACATGGCTTGTTCTATGATGAAACAAACAAAAAAGACTCCTGGATCATCAGTGATCTGGGGTCTTTTTCCTGTTCTCGACAACCGCAAGGGAAGCGATACGACAATATTAATCCAAAAAGTCTTTGAGCTGGAAGCCGTTGCGCGATTGGCGCAGCTTCTGAAGTGCTCTCGACTCGATCTGACGCGCACGTTCGCGGGAGAGCCGTAGCTCCTGCCCTACCTCGGCCAGTGTGCGGCTGCGGCCATCCAGCAGGCCGAAGCGCAGTTGGATCAGGTAGCGCTCCCGATCGTTGAGCGTTCTCAGTGCCTCGTCGATGCGCTCTTTCAACTGGTGATGCGTCGTGACCTCGGTTGGCGAGGGCGCGATCTGATCCTCCACGAAGTCGCCAAGCGCGTTGTCTCCATCCTCACCAATCGGGGTCTCCAGACTGATTGGCTGCTGGCTGGCCTTGAGAATATGCTCGACATGCTCCGCATCGGTCCCCATCTGCTCGGCGATTTCCTCAATGCTCGGTTCGCGTCCCAGTTCCTGGAACAGTCGTGCGCTCACACGCATCGTACGATTGATCGTCTCTACAAGATGCACGGGTAAGCGAATGGTGCGGCCCTGGTTGGCGATGGCGCGGCTGATTGCCTGTCGAATCCACCACGTGGCATAGGTGCTGAACTTATACCCTTTGGTGTAATCGAACTTCTCTGTTGCCAGCATTAGACCGCTGTTGCCCTCTTGAATCAGGTCAAGCAGGGTCAGGCCACGACCACGATAGTTTTTGGCAATGCTTACAACCAGGCGCAGGTTGGCCTCGATGAGGCGGCGTTGGGCCTCCTTTGCTTGCTCCATGACGATGTAGTCCGGCGTCTCATTCTCCTGCTCTGCTCGCTCGCGCTCATATTTGCCACAGGCAATCTGTTGGGCCAGACGAATCTCTTCGTTCCCCTTCAATAGTGGCGTTCGGCCCATCTCTCGCAGATACACGCGGAGAGAATCTTCCACATCGGCAGCTTCCTCGGAGAGGAGGCTATGCTCTGCCATCGTGTTCGCTTCTGCATCATTCAGCAGATCGGTCCCTTCTCCATTCTCCACCTCCTCCTCCAGGAACATGTCCTCCGCAGTCTCCATTGAAGCTACTGCATGCTCAAGGTCGTCAGTGGGATGAACGGAAGAAAGAGACTGTTGTATATCTGCGTGGCTCATTGTAAGAGTGCTCTTCTCTTGCTCTTTTTGTGACTCAATAAACATAATAGCCATGTGTTCAGTCTCCTTATCGATCAACATCCGTCCTTTATTAAGATACATAGAAATAGTGAAGTAAAGTTACCATACCAAATGGGTATACGGCACAACAAGTCACCATCGTCGTCCGGCCAGCATCAGGTCTCTGTACGCCTTGATCTGACTCGGTTTACTCGGTTGATAAGTACTTAACCACAAGTGAATGAGGGTGTCGGAAGGATAGATATGCTCGGCTCAATATTCTCTGGCACCAGGACGCGTGTCAATCCTCTTCCTGAGAATGTTCTCTGCGCTTCTTTCGTCTCGCTAATAATAACATTCTGGACACTCAGTCTATTCCCTCTCCTCCCTGATATATTTTAACGACCGAGTGCAAGGTTCTAGAACCCCTGGCTACTAAATCTGGACTATTTTCCTGGTTTTTTCCCTTTTATAGCGCGAATTTTAATGAAATTTTAATGTTGGCGTTGACGTGATCCCCTCGGGTGTGCTATGCATAAAAAGAAAACGCAGCGCTGTATCGAAATATTCCCCGCTTTGCAAAGGGATTGCTCTGGTGAAAAAAGTACTGGCAGTACACGAGCAGGCGACCTTCTGGCGCACCAACGCAGCAGGCGGCCAGCAACTCGACGACCAACAACAGCAAATCGCGCTTTTACGTGCAACCTACATTACACATACGTTCGTTCCCCATATGCACGAAACCTTCGCTGTGGGAATGATCGAGCAGGGGGCCGAGATCTTCCACTATCGCCGCGCTCATCATGTTGCCCCCTCTGGCTCCGTTGTCACCGTCAACCCTGGCGAGGTCCATACCGGCAGCGCCTTCACGAAAGAGGGTTGGAGCTATCGCATGTTCTATCCCGATCCCGCCCTCTTTCAGCGCATCGCCTCCGATCTGTCCGGGCGTACTCGCGCTGTGCCATTTTTTCCACAGCCGGTGGTTCCTGACGGGCAGCTGGCTCAGCGCTTACGCCTGCTCCATAGTGTGCTGGAAAACTCCCCATCTCTGCTCGAACGCGAATCCGTGCTGCTGACCACATTTGCCGACCTGATCGCACGTCATGCCGAGCAACCTGCGTTTTCCACCCCCATGAAACCCGATCATCACGCTGTCCAGCGGGTGCGCGATTATCTGCACGCCCATCTCGCCGAGAATGTTTCGCTGGAGCAGCTTGCCGGGTTGACGCAGATGAGTACATACTATCTTCTGCGCCTCTTTCAACAGACGACCGGCCTTTCTCCCCACGCCTATCTGTTGCAGTTGCGGATTACGTGGGCAAAGACGCTGCTGCTGGCCGGGGTGCCGATTGCTCAGGTTGCTCTGGACACCGGTTTCGCCGATCAGAGCCATTTTACCCGCTCTTTTAAACGCCTGCTCGGTGTCACGCCCGGCCAATACCTGCCCCACCGCAATATTGTTCAAGACAGCGGCCTCTATCTCTTCTAAACTATCACCATAGCTTTTCGTAGCCGCGCGACTTTATCGCGCTTGTTCCACGTTGCACAG
>JAICIM010000025.1 GCA_025928885.1 Ktedonobacteraceae bacterium
TAGGGATATGTTTTCTAGCAAGTTTTTCCAGGGTCAGCACTACCTTGTGTATGTAAGCTACTTTTTGCAAAGGAGTGGAGACCCTATGAATAACATGTCGCCACAAGTGTTTTTAGGAGGAACGGTTGGGGCGAATCGCTGGCGCGAAAGCATTGTCATTCCTGGCCTGCTGGCGCGTGGCGTCGCTGCTGATATCCTGTTTAATCCGGTGGTCACACATTGGACGCAACAGGCACAACAATACGAAGACACGGTGAAGCGTGCTGTACGCTACCTGCTCTACGTAATTGCCAGCCCCGACCCGGTTGGTGGTACGGCCAACGTCAGCGCCTATAGTCTTGTCGAGTTAACCATGTCGCTGTATGACTCACCCAATCGGGTCATCGCCCTTTTTGATACAAGCGGGATGCCACACCATACCGCCAAAGCCATTCGCAAGTCTGCGCAGGATCTGCGTGAACGCTTCCCCGGAGCACCCATTTTTACCGATTACGAATCCATGATGGATTGGTTGGCCAGGCATTTACAAGAGAACACGTGATGCGACTATTGCTATACTTGCGTTTGAATAAGCAAAAAACCGTGTTTACAATCGTTGTAAACACGGTTGCGAAGCAGATACCTGGCAAATTTGTCCTATCCGTTGCTTTCTTCAGTGAGTCCCTGCGCTATTGTTTCATCATATAGTGGGCCGCTCACTGTCACCTGGCCATTTGGTGCCTTCGATGCGAATGTGAGAGAGCTATAGGCCACAGTCGCCTTGACCGGGCGGTTGCGCAAACCAACATGCACGGTAGCACCTTCCACCAGATTCTTGATGCGCTCAGCTACGATCTCTGCACCACTCTGTTCGGCACGAATAACGGCGGTCATAATCCCGGGGCCGTTGACCGAAAGCTTATCCTCTTTGCGAATCTTTGCTTTCAGCGTTGGCAACAGCTTACGCGCCACTTCGGTTGCCTCGCGGTCCTCGCGCTCACGATTAATATCGTTACCCTCGGCACCTTCCAGGATCATGCGGAAGACGATCACGCTCTGAGCGTTGCAGATGCGGCGCACTTTGTGCTGTCCAGCCTCCAGATCTTTCGTCGTATCCACCATTTGCCAGATATGGTGGTCGCGATTGCGCCTG
Organism: Ktedonobacteraceae bacterium; assembly: GCA_025928885.1. Lineage (GTDB taxonomy): Bacteria > Chloroflexota > Ktedonobacteria > Ktedonobacterales > Ktedonobacteraceae > JAICIM01. Next base: position 1,133 of record JAICIM010000025.1, read on the forward strand.
AAGTCATAATAGCCCTGCAAACGCGCGAAGCCTTCCATTGCAATCGCACTCGCCGTCCACAGCGCCTGTTTCGGCGAACCCAGCGTAAAGTCGCGGGTCGCGATGACCTGCTCGGCAATGGGGCCAATTTTCATCGTCGAGGCTTCGTAGTTCTGCTGCGCACGCACTTTGAGATGCCCGGCATAGATGCGACGGCGCTGCTTGAGAAAATCGCGTACGGTCAGTGGTCCCTTATTATAGACGACGCACTCGGGGCGATACGCAAGTTGATAGCCAAGCTGCGAAATCAGTGCCTGAATCGAAATCTCATCAACAGCGCTATTGGTTGGGATACCCGATATCACGTTACGGAAAGCGATCACCTCACCCAGCTTGGCATGCGCACGAGCGACGCGATCATGCAAACGCCAGAGCAGATGGACAGAGTGACCCATCATCGTATTCGGATCATTCACCGGCACCGGACGCCCACCGGTCATACCAGTTTCGGCGTTCAGGAATGGCGAACAAAGATTCTCAATCGCATATTCTTCAGGAATAACGTCCGCGCCAATCAGCACCGCCACCTCGCTGGTGGCATTTTTCAAAAAGAGATTAATAGCGGAAGCTTTTCCTTCGCGTTCCTCCTGCACATAAAGATGTACACGAGGCTCTTTTTCAGCAATTTCACTTACAATAGAAACAGTACGGTCAGTGCAGCCGCTGGCAACGACAACAACCTCCTCAATGAGAATAGATAGTCCCTGTTGCGCGAGTACGGCATTGACAGTGCGTGCGATATTGGCCTCTTCATTATAGGCCATAATGCCGATACTACACCCAACACGTTTGACATCCTCCTCTAACCGCTCGTCCACCGGCATAGACTGTGAACTGTTTTCAACCTTCGTTGCCATGAAAGGCTCTCCTTCCCTGGGTGATTGATGGAGTGCGAAATGACTCTTTTTGGCTCCCGGGGTTTTCCCGCATCTTTTATTTCAGCATACCATAAGAGATTAGTCTGAGCATTTTACAAGCCACAGCGGTATCCTGACACTGGCATGAACATGCTACTCAGCCTCTCTCTTCTATACTGAAAAACTCCCTGAACTAGCAGAAGTAACGTATGTAAGCTACCACTAGTACTTAGGAGAACATAAGGGTGATCGGGTTGAGGCGTGGTTGCAAATAGATGAATCCAGTATGTAAATCTTAATGATCCTGCTATCCATAGCTGAACAATGACACTTATCTCATTTGCATTGACAGTGCTTACCGGGTTGCTTATACTCGTCCATGAAAATAGGATATCTAAGGATATGGTGCTTTATGCGTGTACGAGAACATCTGCTGCTCTCAACAGCGGCGGCGGCGGTCGCTGCTCCCTGGCTGAAAAAAGATACCTGGATTCCCTTCGCTTCCAGCATCTTGATTGATGTAGACCATTATCTCTGGTATGCGATCTCCCATCGCACGCTCAGTTTGAGTGAGGCCCTCGCCTTTTTCAATCAGGCCGATCCTCCCCAGACAACGAGCATGAAATTTATGCATCAACCATTATTTCTCGGCCTGTTGCTGGTCCTGGCATCCCGGCTGCGCTCCCGCCTGCTCTTTCTTATTCTGGCCGGACTGCTCTTTCACGTCAGCCTGGACGCCATTCACATCACTCAGATACGTCGCTTAAAACATACGTTGAGCGAAGAGGCAGGCAGCGTTTGTGGAGAGTGCAACCGTTTTGTGGATGAGCTGCAACTGCATACCCACACGGTCACTAATAATCTGCTCGATCGCTACAATCCGAAACACTTTGTCGTGCTCTGTCCTGAATGCCACGAGCTGGCCCATCAGAAATAGCAACGTACAACAAAAAAGCAGGCAGACGAGATATGGTCCCGTCTACCTGCTTGCTTGCGTTCGCTTATAGGCAAGTGATCCGAACGTTATTGATTATACGGACGATTGCCCCGCGTTTGATCGTTGTATGGTTGTTGCGAGAAGGTACGATTGCGCAATTGCTCGTCGGTGGGCATAGTAGCCGCCGTCTGACTCGTGCGAGCCTGCTCAGCTGCTGCGCGACCCATCCCAATATTGCGCTGCTCGGCCATTTCGGGACTGGCTTCGCGAATACGACTTTCGCCACGATTCAACAGGCGTTGCGCGGCCTCGCGTCCACCTAAGCCAAAGGCGAGACCAAAGGCCAGAGCCATCGCACCAACAACCGCCGTAAACAGCGTCTCCACAATAGCCGGGGCGATATTCAACTGATAGAGTGCGATCAACGCGGCGAAACCCAGGATGGCATAACGAGCAATGTTCGCATAGATGTTGGGATTACCAAAGCTGGTGCCGGAGATCAGGCCACGTACGATATCCGCCACAAAGGTCGCCAGCATCATGCCCAGGAAGAGCACCAGGACCGCGACAAACACGTTCGGCAGATAGCCAACGATCATTCCTAGTAGAGCGCTGACGCTGGCCAGACCGAGGGAATCGACGGCTGGCACCAGGAAGATCAGGAAAACGAACCAGAAGACGACCTTGCCGAGGATATCGGTCACATCCATATGCATGTTGAAACGCTGCTCCATGCGCCTCAATCCGATGCGCTCGCTGATCGTATCAAAATGGGCGCGATGCAACAACCAGGTCACGCCTCGCTGGACAGCCTTCGCTACGATCAGTCCAATAATAAACACAACGATAAAGCCAATCAACTTAGGGATAAAACCAAGTATCGCGGCAATAGCGGTGACGAACGAGTTCCAGAGCGAGGTTCCCCAATCTGCAATTCTAGTCATCGGTTACTCCTTTCCGGTGATAGCACATCTATACTGTACTCATTCTATCAATTCTTATTCAGCATATATTTAAAATCTACTATTTTCAAGTCAACAATTAAATCTCTAAGCCCAATCTAATGCAGCTTTAGCAATTGCTTAGATAATCTCATTGTTCAGCAGAGATAATCTTCTCGACTAGCAATACAATGCAACGCCTCAGTTGCCAGCTAAGTCCTTCTCACTCTGAAATAGCAGAATTTCAACCCATAAATATTGACAAATCGCAATGTATATGTTATTAATAAGGTATCGCATCAATTTCATGATGTGTGCGGGATGAAGTGTAACGTTTGCACTGCTTCCTCTCAAGAAGCCAGTCCCCGGTTCAATTCCGGGGCATCCCATACCGAGATGCGGATGTAATTCAAGGGCAGAATACGTTCTTACCAGGAATGATACCCCGGTTCGACTCCGGGCGTCCGCTACCGGTTCATAGTATTGCGGCGGGTATAGCTCAAAGGTAGAGCACCTCCCTTCGGAGTTGGTGACTTCGGTTCGAGTCCGAATGCCCGCCACCTACACATATCGTCACATGGGGATGTAGCTTAGAATAGTAGAGCACTGCCATCGCACGGCAGAGGTCAGAGATGTAAGCCCTCTCATCCCCACACCCTCTCTATGGGTGCAAGGCAAATCATCTACGGGGATGTAGCTTAGCAATGACCAGAGCGCTGTTTCTGCAAGACAGAGGCAGGGGTGCGAAACCCCTCATCTCCACACTCTCTGAAAAGGGGCGACACACGCGGTATACAAGCATAATGTGGGTTGCCTCTTTTCCAAAGAAGGTTGGTTATGACGGATATTCAGAAACATCTCCCGAAGATTCTTCAGGTCGTGCGCACACATTGCCAATCTCTCTCTTCTCTCTCCGCTCACCGCGACACGACCCTGCTTGCTCCCCTGCAAGCCAAGCTCTCGCGCCTGCTGCCTGCCAGCTATGGCATCGGTTCTGGCACCATCTTCAATGCAGTTGGTCGCGTCTCTCAGCCCGTCGATTTGATCATCTATACTCGCCGCAAAACCGGTGAACCACCTTTTGATGCTGTGTATCCGCTCCAGTTTGTACTGGTTGCCATCCATTTTACCGATCTCGATCCAGCAAATACCGCCATGTTCTCAACAGCACTCGCTACGATACAAAGCGTGAAGGCGCTTAAAAAATCTCAGCCAATCGCGGTAAAGCCGGAGGCAGAGCAGGATCTGGGAAGCCGTGCAGAGCGCATTCCCAAACAACTGTTGCCGCTGGGCGTGATCGTCGCACGCGATACTGCTGATACGCCCACCTCAACGGAACAGCTTGCACTCTGCTTGCACAAACAACTGGCCCGCTATCCCACAGAGCAGCGGCCAGACTACATCTTTCTGCCCACCAGCCAGATCTATTATCGCAATCCAGCGTTTGATGCCCATACACACGTGATGGGTGAGACTGGTCTGTTTCGCGAACCAGACCATGAGAAATTCATCGGTTGCTACATCTGCAAAGAGTTCTTCTTCCGTCGCCACTTCTTTTATCATTCGCACTGTCCCCGCTGTGGCGATCTTAGCTATAGGAAACGCTTGCAGAGTGCCGACCTGAGCGGCATGGTTGCGCTGGTGACGGGTGGGCGCGTCAAGATTGGCTATATGACAGGTCTCAAGCTGTTGCGGGCCGGAGCAACTGTGATTGTGACCACACGCTTTCCCCATGACGCGGCGCGGCGCTATGCTCAGGAGGCCGATTTTGCAAAGTGGAGCGACCGTTTGCGCATTTACAGCCTCGATTTGCGCCATCTACCCAGCATCGAGCGCTTCATCCAGTATCTCTTTGCGACCTATCCCCGGCTGGATATTCTCATCAATAACGCCGCTCAGACGGTGCGACGCCCACCAGCATTTTATGCTCATCTGCTCTCGTTTGAGGCGCTGCCACATGAGGAGTTGCCGAACGGGATGCAAGCACTTCTCATTACAGAGTCAGCAACAACCGCGCATGCAATTGCAGCGTCGGCGGTGCTGCCAGCCGTTCCCGTGCTTGATGGAGCCAGCGAAGCGCTCACAACAAGTCGCCCGGTTGAGACGCTGCCGCTCTCAGTGGCGCTCTCGCAGGTGCCGGTCCTCCCTGGCGACGAACTGCACGATGCAACCGCTTTTCCTCCCGATCGCTATGATCGTCATGGTCAGCAGGTTGATCTGCGTTCGCACAATAGCTGGGTGGCGAAGCTGGAAGATATCGCCGTCCCCGAGTTGCTGGAGGTGCAACTGATTAATGCGATTGCGCCAACCATCTTGATCGGGCAACTCAAGCCGTTGATGACGCGCCATCGCACTCGCAGCGGGTATATTATCAACGTTGCGGCTATCGAGGGACGCTTTGCGAGTACAAAACTGACCTATCATCCTCATACAAATATGGCAAAAGCCGCGCTCAACATGCTCACATATAGCTCCGCACCTGACTTTGCACGTGAGAATATCTATATGAACAGTGTAGACCCCGGTTGGGTCTCGCTGCAAAACCCGGCGAATCGTCCGGTGCCAGAAGCGGTAGTACCGCTGGACGAAGAGGATGCGGCTGCCCGTATCTGTGACCCCATCTTTACGGGTCTGGCAACCGGACGCAACGAATATGGCAAATTTTTCAAAGATTACGCCGTGACGGATTGGTAATTTCGGGTTCTCCAACCCGCCACGCATGGTAGGGATGAATGGCAACAAACGATCAAAGCTTCTTCATCCATTTCTCGTTACCCTGCTGAACAGCTACGGATCTTACGCGTATCGAGCGCCTCACCACGTAACTGGTAGCTCAAACAGTCCACCGGTCAATACCTGGTTGCGGAAACGAAGTTCCTCCAGGGGGACAGCGAGGCGGAGGGTGGGAAAGCGGGACAGGAGGCGTGCGAACACGGACTGGAGTTCGATACGAGCCAGCGGTGCTCCGATACAAAAGTGGGAACCGTAGCCAAATGAGAGGTGCGGATTGAGCAGCCGCTCGATAGCAAAACTGTCAGGCTCCTCAAAGACGCGCTCGTCGCGGTTTGCCGCACCGCTGCTTAGCAGTACTGCCTCGCCGGGCTGGATGATCACGCCACCGATCTCAATGGCTTCGCGTGCATATCGCAGCAGGGCAGAAGCGCCAGTATTGGAGAGGCGCAAGATTTCCTCGACGGCTGTGACAACCAGTTCTGGATCACTCAGCAGGGTCTGGCGCTGGTCTGGATGAGTCAGGAAGAGGAGTGTGCCGATGTCGATGCGCACCACCGTCGTCTCGTGTCCAGCGAAGAGCAACCCGGCACCCAGTTCGGCGATATACTCATTGGAGAGTGAGCCGTTCTCTACGGCACACAGGCCAGAAAGCACATCGTCTTCCGGCTGGAATCGTTTGCGCTCCACCAGTCCCCTCATGTAGGCATTGAGGCTCTTCCTGGAAGATCTGGCCCGGGCATGGTCGTGCAGATCGGCGATATCGGTGGACCAGATGTGGAACTGCTCGCGATCGGCAAAGGGAACGCCCAGCAGTTGGCAAATGACCATCACCGGCAAGGGGAACGATAGCGCCTCGTGCAGGTCCACCGGTGGTGTTCTGGTGGCGAGGGCATCCAGAAACTGCTCCACCATCGCTTCAACGTGCGGACGCAGAGCTGCCATCCTTTTCGCGGAGAAGAAAGGCGTCAACAGAGCACGCATCCGGGCATGATCGGTCGGCTCTGTTTCGTAATTGCCAGTTGGGCTACCCAAAAGGATGTTACTGCTCACCCGTGGCGCGTGCTTCGGGTCCGGGTGCGATCGTCCTAGCCGCCGATCAGAGAAGAGGGCTTTCACCTCGGCGTGCCGCGTGACCAACCACGCCTCATCGCCTGCCGGAGTACGAACTCTGGTCATCGGGCTATCAGCCTGTAGTACCCGCAGCAGTGGAGCAATGCTCAATGGTTCTGGCTGATCAAACGGCATCATAGGCAGGGAGGAAGTGTCCGTCATCTGTATTTCCTTATACGTTAATATTGAACCAAGCCCCTCGACATGGGGTTGGTGCCAGGAGTACACTGGCGCATATGGATTGCTAAATTTGCTGGGGAAAGGCTCGTTTTTCCACACGGCTTTCTCGTTCTATAAGGACAGACGTTCACTCCAACAGTATACTTTAATACTGCGGGTGAAGTTGGTCGAACATAGATTTGTTTTTCCGAGTAATGTGTCTGGTCCAGAACACAGCCGGTGAGACGACAATAATGCTCAGAATAGGGTTAAGCACCAGCATCAACGAAATAGGCAGGGTGAAAGCCAGGATCGCTTGCAAGAGGAGATGGGCAATAGTCACACAACCCCAGACAGCGGTCAATTTCCTGTAGAATGTACGAACCTGGGGGAACGACCAATCGGCATTGAAACTGGCGAAGCGTCGTGGATCGCTCTGGGCCTGCACTGAACGCACGAGGTAGAATAAAGCAGGTCGCGGGAAGAGCAGCGAGATTAGCATCACAACGCCAAACAGACCCATAATAGCAGAGGTCTGAAGCAGCAAAAAGCGTGGAGTTTTAAACACTAGAGCAAAGGCAGCAGTGAGCAGAAGGCCGGCCACAACGGATACACCTACAATGTCGATCCGTTTTTTCACGATTAAGCTCCCCAGCGTCCACATAGCCGGGACAGAACTGGCCAGTAGCAAAGCATTGATTGTAGGCATATAGCGTCGTGCCACTATGTTGATCAGAAAAGGCACGACTATATTTATCAATAGCGTTGGAAGCATCTGTTGGAGCTGCGTCCCACGATTAGTCTTGTTCGATGGCTTCGCCCTGTTCTGGTAAAGAGGAGGTGTACCTGACATCATTTTATACCTTTCTTGACTTTGAGGCCGTCATCATAGATGCGCGTTAATTTTTACGCTCATCGATCGTTTTCATTAAGGGCATTTATGGGGTTGTTTTCTTCGCTATTTCCCGAATTTTGCGTTTGCAGCGCTTTGCATCTTCTGTGGCAGAGTGTAGCAGAGGAAGAACCAAAAGCCATCCACACCCGGGTTGACTCAGGGTTGATATATGCTCATAGCCAGCCTCAACCCTGAGATGGATGGAGGTTCAGAAGAGATAAGATATACTACAGGAAGAAAGAGGCTCGCATCAACCCGGCAAAGGGACCAGATTATGAACAGGTTGGCAACATTCTATGAACTATACCTCTTTGAGGACGTTCCCGAAGAACAATATGCACCAGGACAAACCAGGCGGTGGAGCAATATACAACGAGGCAAGCGCGTTCCCTATGCATTTATACGCAATGTTCTGTTCACTGTTGATGCCATCCTACTGGTTGTCGCGGGACTGATCGGCTTCACGACACCAGCTCCAATAATCACAATAGTGGCCCTGGAGATTCTTTATCTAGGAGCCTGCATGCTGCTATTCCTTGCAAGGACGCTCAAGCAATTTCTTTCTGCTATTATAGTCTACCTCGCTGCATTTGGCATGGGTCTTCTGTTGAATATTTTCTTCCCTGATATGCGGGAAAACGTCTATTTCTATATATTCTGTGTTATTGTATTCTGCTGTTTTCCTCCGAGATGGGCGCTTCCGTTCGCAGCAATGTGCGTTCTTGCGCTTATCCTCACGCATAGGGATCTGCTCCTGCTGCCTTTTCCACATCCTGGCAACGGACAGGAGCTAGCATCTACACTGGCACTCATCTGCCTGCTCTGTTGGATTGGGTGGACACGACGTACTCAGTTTCTTCTCATGATGAAATTACAAGAGACGCAAGGGCTATTGAGAGAGCAGATGGTACGTGGAGAAGTATTGGCCGCTGAACAGGAACGCACCAGAATCGCCCGCGATATTCACGATGTCCTTTCGCACTCGCTAGCTATCCTTTCAATTCAGGTTCAGGCGGCACGTCATCTCAGAACACGCGATCCCGAACGGCTGGCGACGAAACTGGATGATATGGCAACTCTCATCCGCGAAAGCATCACCGAGAGTCGCCGCGTCGTTGGCCTGCTGAGAGAGCCATCACCACAGCCTTCCGATCAGGATGACCCGGGTACACGTCTGAGCTTCATCGCCACAACCTTCGGCGAACGAACAGGTATCCACTGCCGCTTTGAAGAGAGCGGAACTTCCCACAGGGTCAGCCCACAGCAGAAGGAAACGCTAGAACTGGCCCTGCGTGAGATGCTGACAAACGCCCATCGACATGGCGCGGCTCAAACGGTATGGATCACCGTACGCTGGAGAGAGGCAAGTATCATCGTAGAGGCGCATGATGATGGGATGGGAGCGGATGTCACGCAATCAAACACGTTGACCAGAAAAGAGGGTGGCCATCACGGCCTCCAGGGTATGCGTGAGCGGGCTATAGCGCTGGGGGGCGAAGTCGAAGCAGGACCGGTAGCAAGCGGTGGATTTCTGGTCCGTCTGCGGCTTCCATTTGAGCCATCCCACGAGCGAGCTGCCAGGAGAGGAAAAGAAGTATGAGCGAAAAGAAGATCCGTGTCCTGATTGCTGATGATCAGCGCTTGATGCGCGAAGGGCTGCGCATTATCCTGGAAGATGCGGAAGATATAGAAGTGGTCGGAGAGGCCGAGAACGGACTGATCGCGACACAACTCGCGGAGAGCCAGGAAGCTGACGTGATCTTGATGGACATTCGTATGCCGTTGTTCGATGGTATCGAAGCGACTGAACGGATTCGCCAGCAAATGATGCCGGGACCGCGCATCTTGCTCCTGACGACCTTTGATACGCCAGAGTTGGTCATAGAAGGTATGCGTGCAGGAGCAGCAGGATATCTGCTCAAAGATTGTAGTGCTGAAGATCTCTGCACGGCTATCCGTGCCGTTGCACGAGGGCAGGTGCTGTTGCAAGCATCCTGCGCGGCCCAGCTTCTGGCAGGACTTCACGCACAACAATCCCCGGCTTACAGAGATACCCGGCCCTCATCGGAGACAGAGAAGTCAGGCTTGACCACGCGGGAACAGGAAGTGGTACAACTGATCGCTCAGGGCTACAGCAACGCAGAGATTGCAGCAACCCTTTTTGTGAGCGACGCAACCGTCAAGACCCACATCAACCATATCTTCTCCAAACTCGGCGCTCGCGACCGGGCGCAAGTGATCGTCAAAGCACGCCAGATGGGATTGGCCTGAGCAAAGCTTTGCTGCGACCCGAAGGTACGCGATTACCTATAAACAAGAACTTCGAAGGCGCTTCTTAACTGAATGTGGTAAGTTTTTCAAAGATTGCGCCGTGGCCGACTGGGAATTCTGGGTCATCCTCGCGCACAAAGCGCAGCCGTTGTAGAGAGAGTGTTCAGCCAGTGCTCAGTTCGCGCCTGCGTGTATCACTAGACGCGTCAATCTATCCATGCTATGATATTCGTTGCAATTACGAACGTGCGGATGCATCATATAAGGAGTTGAACCCTCATGCACTTCGATCTATATCACTGGTTATTTGATGACCCGATTACAGCCGGGTCTAACGCGGGCATGTCTGGACCGGAACCCTTCCGCCTCCTCTGGCCGTTTCTCATCTTCTGCTGTGCTGGCCTGCTCATTACTTTCTACTATTCCGTCGAGGGTCGCAAGCGTTTCGTCAAATCCAAGCCACTCGCCAAGCGCATGTTGGACCGCTATCTGGGCTGGTTCGCAGTAATCTGCTTTATTGGCCTGCCGCTGATTTTTTCGCGCGTCTATCTGGATGGCTACTTTTTCGCCTGGCGCTTCTGGCGCTACCTCTGGCTCGCCAGCCTCATAGTCTGGGCTATTATCTGGATCGTTTATCTGGTCAGGAAATATCCGCAGGAGCGAGCCAGCTATCAGGCATACGAGAAGCGACAGCAATACATACCGAAAGGTAATAAACGTAAGGCCAGAGCGGCCTCGCGCTAAGGATTTCTCATTGACGGTCGCGGGAATTTTGCTGGCGGGCGGGCGCAGTCGGCGCATGGGCAGAGATAAGGCGCTGCTGCCATTGCCCGGCCCTGAGCACCTGACGTTTGTAGAGCATCTCAGCAGGATGCTTGCCACATCTTGTACAGAAGTTGTGCTGGTTGCGCGAGATGCGGAGCAGGCGGCAGAGTACACATTCGCGGGCATCCGTACGATTACCGACGAAGCACCCGATGTTGGACCGCTGATGGGCCTCTATAGTGGCCTGCAAGCCGTAACTGCCACTCACGCGCTGGTTATAGCCGTCGATATGCCGTTCGTGCAACCTGCCGTGGTGAAATTGTTGCTGAGCCAACCCCTGGATGATGCCCTGCTCGTTCCGGTTGTCAACGGCTTCCAGCAGGTGCTCCTGGCCGTGTATCCACGGAGCATTCTACCGGTCGTCGCAGAACGCTTACGAGCAGGACGCCGCGATCCGCGCTCCCTCTTAGAGGTTGCACGCGTTCGTAGCATAGACGAGGCGCAATTGCGTGCGGTTGATCCCCAATTGCGCTCGTTTATGAACATCAATACGCCTGAAGAGCTGAAACACCTGGAATGAGCAGAAGCGCGAATGCCAGCGCTTCAGGCATTGCGCAATTGTTGCCAGCGCCGACGCGCCAGCGCCTGCAAATCTTCCTCAAAGCCGCGTAACGTCAGCCACTCACGCGTCTCCCCCATCACCACAACATCAACTGCACGCATCTGAGCGGTGGTTGCCGCGCCGCTGAGCTGCATCGCCACCTTCAGCTCTCTGGTGAGGCGCTCCAACAGCTCACACACCTTCTCGTAGCTCTCGCTTGCCGCCTTGAGGAAAGGAAAGCCGAGTCCCACGAGCGTGGCCCCCAACGCCATAGCTCGCGCCACATCCAGCCCGGTCCGCACTCCGCCCGTGGCGATCAGGGGCAGTCCGGCCACACCGGCCTCAACAACAGCTATCGGCGTGGGGATACCCCAGTCGCGATAGAGCTGCCCGATGGCCTGCGTCTGTTGGTCACCACGCGACTGCGAACGGGCGGCCTCCAGCGCGGACATACTGCTGCCACCAGCTCCCCCAACATCGATAGCCGACACGCCACACGAGCGCAACAACAGCGCCTGCTCGCGACAGATACCGGCCCCGGTCTCTTTGGCAACAACAGGTATGTGCAGCTGACCAATCAACGCGGCCAGCGCCTGCTGCTCACCCATAGCCCGCCGATCTCCTTCGGGTTGAGCCGCCTCTTGCAGGCTATTGAGATGGACAGCAAGCGCGTTAGCTCCGATCATCTCGACCGCTCGCTCCACCTGCGCCAGCGTAAATGGCTCGTGCCGCTCCTGACGAATAAGCTGAGGAGCGCCGATATTCGCCAATAGAAAAGCTGATGGAGCCATCTCGCGCGTCACGGCAAAACTGCCCACCACATCAGGATTGACAATGGCCGCTCGCTGACTACCAACGCCCAGAGCCAGACCATACTCTTCGGCGGCACGCGCCAGATTGCGATTGATATGCGTGATATCAGGATGGCCCCCGGTAAGCGCGGAAATAAAGAGCGGATAGCGCAGGCGCTGGCCCAGGAAGGTGGTCGAGATGTCAATATCGTCCAGATCCACTTCTGGCAATGCCTGATGCACCAGATGGATATCACTCCAACTCGCCTGTTGAGGCGCTGCAATACCTTTTTCAAGTGCAAGCGTCACATGTTCTATTTTGCGCTGTTTGACGACTTCATCGGTCATAAGGCGGAGATCCTTTCTACAGATCGTTGTCTTCTGTGGGCGACAATCAGATAGGCCAGGGGAATCCCAAAAATGAGCGCCGTCTGATACGTTGCCAGCGGCCCCCGGCTGAATCCCACGAAGGGATAGATAAAGAGCGCAGTGCCTGAGAGCAGCAAGATCGTGATAGAGAACATATCAAGCTGCCGGAAGACGATGATCCAGAGCATCCAGAGGACATACCAGGGCCAGAACCAGCCAGATACCAGGATCAAATACCATAAGATCGCTCTGGACCAGCCACGCAGCAGCGCATCAAAACCGGGAATTTTTTCTTGTGAGCCGCTTTGTGGGTTGGTCAGCGACAATGGGGCGCTTCTGACAAGGCTGAAGGTGTGCAGATAAATCAGGATGAAAATAAAGGTTGCCGATGAACGCAGCGTCATATCGGCGGCAGTGATTGGCTGCAAGAAGGACGGAAAGTTCCACCACCTCGCCACCGCTTGAAAGAACCAGCGCATCGCCAGCGCCAGTAAGCCAGCAGGCGAATGGACAAAATGCTCCATATCGATCGCTGAGGTGATTGCAAAGAAGGTCGAGGAACCGCGCCAATAGGGGAGCATGATCGCAATGAAGGGAATGAGCAGCACCAGGAAACGCCAGCTGAAGGCCAGCAAGGCCCGCCCAATCTGACGGTGAGAGCGCACGACAAACCAGAGATAGAGGGGAGCCAGCAGCAGAGAGATTAGATTGACGCTCACGGCCAGCCCAAAAACAACCAGACTGCCGATATGAGAGAGCGGCCCGGCTTTTTGCAGATGCAGCCAGACCACCAGCAAGAGCAGGGTGAGCAACACGCCCTCGCTATGCCCGCTGCCAGCCAGCTCGATCAGCACCAGCGGATTCCAGGCATAGAGCAACGTCCCCAACACCTGCCGTGTGGGAGCGGCTTCCCCGAGAATGGCCCAGACCAGCAAGCAGTTGAGCAGATGTGAGAGCAGGGCCAACCCTTTAAAGAGGAGCAGAGAAACCACCGGGCTGTTGCTCAGACTCGCCAGCAGAGCCGCAATGCTGAGCCAGAGGGGGCCAAAAATATTGGTCGTTTCCGGGCCGTTAATCACCCAGGCAAGATAGGGATCTGCGGGAAATTGTAGCGGGATCGTATTCATCGGGTCCGCTTTATAGATAGCCAGGATGCGACCGGAGAACATATAGGTAAATACATCGTCGGAAAAGAGCCTGGGTAAAAAGAGCAGCGTGACGCCAAAGAGCAGCGTGCCACCCAGCAGAAACCAGAGCCAGCGCCAACTGCCAACTGCCGCACGTCGAATCAGCAGGGCAGCCACCAGGGCATAGATGGTAATCATGCCGACGAAGATGAGACCAAGTAGCAGCGCTGGCAAGAGGGTAGAGCTAGCGAGCAGCACAGGAAAAACGACCTGTAACAGGTGAGTGGGAACCAGCGTCCAGGCCCAGGAAGTCTCCAATGGTGTTTCGCTCAAATGCAGTGCTGGCAACGGCGACAGGGCCACAATTCCCAGGGAGAACACCTCTAACAGGCAGGCAAACAATAGCAGGAAGAAAACCCTCTGCTGCTGCTCTTTTTGTCTATGAAGTGGCTCAGCACTTGTTTTCTGATAAGTCGTCAAATAAATACCTATCCTTTATTCAAAACAGATGATGAAGTAACCTTCTACTTATGTGCAATTTTGCGAATCTCCATCAAAAATGGTGAATTCTCTGTCATTATATAGCATACAAAACGAACCAACGAAAAATGCCAGTACGCTCAGTAAGCAGACCTACGCATCAATGCAGCAATGGAGGGCAACGAGGGGACCAGTGCGCTTTTTTCTTCAGGATTAGCAGCGATCGAATGTTAAAGGGATGTTATCGAAAATGATAGATTGATGATAAGGCGGCACGCGAAAAGGGAGAAATAAGGGCTGCTCAGCAATGAGCGAAGCACATCCGTATCAATCTCACGGATGTGCTTCTTCATCAAGCATAGAGATTAATCTAAACCGACCCGTTTGAACGAGATGTCGATGTATTTGGTGTAGAAACCGGTGCTGGTCAGCTCCTCCAGTTCAGGACGCGAAAGATGGGCCGTGACTTCGGGGTCGCTGCTGAGGGCATCGAGCAGAGCCGGACCCTGAACCGGTCCCTGGCTGGCTAAGGCCCAGACCTTTTTGGCGTTGCGCTGAACCATCTTGTACGCTTCCTGACGCCCCACGCCCTTATTAATCAGAGCCAGAAGGATGCGCTGCGAAAAGACGAGACCGCCGGTCATATTGAGATTGGCCTTCATGCGTTCCTCATCGACCTGAAGCCCTTCAATTACCTGCGTAAAGACATGCAGCATATAGTGCAACAGCGTACAGCCATCGGGGATGATGATACGCTCCGTCGATGAATGGCTGATGTCGCGCTCGTGCCACAGAGCGACATTTTCCATCGCCGTCACCGCAAAGCCGCGCAAGACACGCGCCAGACCACAGATGCGCTCACACAGTTCGGGGTTGCGTTTATGGGGCATAGCCGACGATCCCTGCTGCCCGGAGCCAAACGGCTCAAACGCCTCGCTCAGTTCGGTGCGCTGCAAATGGCGAATCTCCTGCGCCATCTTCTCTAACGAAGAGCCGATCAGCGCCAGCTCAGTCATAAAGTGGGCATGGCGGTCGCGCTGGACAACCTGGCTGGAGATCGGCTCGACGCCGAGGCCCATCTGCTGACAGACGAACTTCTCGATATGGGGCGGCATCGTCGCGTGCGTTCCCACCGCACCTGAGATCTTGCCGACCGTGACCTGCTCCAGAGCGTCAGCGAGGCGCTTCTGATGGCGTTGCAACTCGTTCATCCACAGGGCCAGTTTGAGGCCAAAGGTGATCGGCTCGGCATGGATGCCATGCGAACGACCGGCCTGCAACGTATATTTGTATTTACGGGCCGCCGCGCCAACCGCATCCACCAGCTTTGCCAGCGCCACGGTAAGCAACTGACCGGCCTCTTTGATTTGAGCCGCCAGCCCGGTATCAACAACATCGGAGGAGGTCAGGCCCAGGTGAATGAAGCGGCCCTCGGGACCAAGCTGTTCCTGAATGGAGCGCAGGAAAGAAATAACATCGTGGTGCGTCTCCTTCTCGATCTCGCGCATGCGCTCAGCATTATAGCTTGCTTTGCGAATCTTTTCGAGCGCATCAGCAGGAATGGCCCCTTCACGCGCCCAGCCTTCACAGACGAGCTGCTCCACCTGTAGCCATTTATCAGTTTTATGGTCAGCGGACCAGATGGCCGCCATCTCTGGTAGTGTGTAACGTTCGATCATGGTTGAATGCAAAACCTCAAGATATGTTTTTTGTACTTAACAAGGGATGATGTCCAGACATAGTTTATCACAACGCAGCAGAGAACTATACGCTCTTCCATATGAGCAGGGATGGCAACAGCCTGATGTAACGAAGAACCATAGGCAACATTTCTCATCTAACACGTGTTCAGCTTCAGGAAACTCGTATTTCATGTATACTTATGTTAGAGTCGGCAACGATTAACGTATCAGTAAGGAGACATCAACGTGGAAGTTACAGAGAAACCACTTGAAGTACCGATGAAAAAGGGCCAGGAAAAGCTCGATGAGCGTTTGATTATGCTCTGCGATGGCGTCTTTGCGATCGCCATGACGCTCCTGGTCCTCGATATTAAGCTTGATGTGCAGGGCGGCGACATCAATGCAGCACTGGGAGCATTATCAGACAAAATTATTGTGTACATCATTACATTCTTTGTCATTGCTGGCTATTGGAACGAACATCGCCAGTTGATGAAAATGGTCAGGCGTATAAATACTCCTTTCATCAGGCTCACATTTTTATTTCTGGCTTTTGTCACATTCTTTCCAATTACTCTCAGCATAGTTATGGATTCCGGGCATTTTGCACAGGTTATCATCATCTACATGCTGGTAATGGCCGGGTGTGGCTTCTCAATTGCTGTGCTCTGGTGGTACGCCCGTGGACAACACCGCTTGATCGATGCCGATAGTGACGAGACACCCATCAACGAAAGAATTACACTCGGCCTGATTACACCTGTTATCGCGTGCGCCTCTCTGCTGTTCATCCCACTTTTCCCTGGCGCTCCACAACGTATTCTTTATTTTTTAATCCTGTCTCCGGCGGTACGCAGAATTATTCACGCTCTCTATGAGCATCGCCGGGAACGACGTGCGGAAGCGCAGCAAGCTGAGTAGCAAGATGGATACATGAATGCGGAAGAGGACGAGGAATTTTCTGTGGGCATAAAAGCATGCCATTTTGTGTTATCTATGATAGAATGGTTGGAAATCGAAACGGCCACTTGCTCACAGAAACTCTGGAGGGTTGTCAACTCTTATCCTCTCACGCTGGATAGCAGAACTCCTGACAGGATTTGCAATGTCTTGACTCCATAATGGGATACATGTACAATCTTACCGTCGTGTTTGCATTATGTGCCGACGACTGAGAGAAGTGGAGCATGGGGACTGACAAGAGAGCCAGACTCCTCAAAGCGCTTTTACCGCTGAGAAGGCCAACCAAAAAGATCAATTTGAGAGATCAATTAC
This sequence comes from Ktedonobacteraceae bacterium, assembly GCA_025928885.1. GTDB lineage: Bacteria > Chloroflexota > Ktedonobacteria > Ktedonobacterales > Ktedonobacteraceae > JAICIM01. Next base: position 18,165 of record JAICIM010000025.1, read on the forward strand.
GCGATCTCGCTAGAGAATTGGGAGTTATCTAAAGACCATGAAAAAGGGAATCCATCCAAACTACATTGAGTCCACAGTAAGCTGTGCCTGTGGCAACACCTTTAAGACGCTCAGCGTCAAACCCGTCCTGAAAGTTGATGTATGCTCCAGCTGCCACCCATTCTTCACCGGCCAGCAACGTATCCTCGACTCAGCCGGTCGTGTGGAGCGTTTCCGCAGACGCTTCAACTTGAAAGAAGATGAGTAAGGCTTTTTCGATAGATATGAGAGGGATAAAGGATCTTCTATGGGAGTCCTTTATCCCTTTTTTTCAGTCTGGTGCTATTTCTACAGGGAGGTGATTTTACCTGGTGAATGCCAAACAGCGCACCATCTTGTTTCTGATTGCCGATACCGGGGCTGGACACCGCAGTGCCGCCAACGCAATCACAAACGCCATCCGCATCATTTCACAAAAAGAACAGGAAGAATGGCTCATCCGAACAGCTTCTGTTCATAATAAACAAGGTTCTACCAGTACAGGGGATGCAATCGGTACGACTATACAGGAAGCAACCGAGCCTCCACCCACGTATCGCATCGAGATCGTCGATGTGTTTGAAGAATATAGTCGTTTTCCTCTTCGTGAAGCCGTCAAGCTGTACGGACCAACCATTCGCTACAATCCGCGCCTCTTCGGTGAGGTATTTCATATCAGCAACCGTGAAGGGCCGGTCCTGGCTGGTCAGATGCTGACGACCCCCCTCATTCTCAATGGACTCTTGCGCCTCTTTACAACTGTTCAGCCCGATATTATCGTTTCTATTCATCCTTTACTGAATCATGTGACTGTACGCGCCCTACGAGAGTTCCATCTGAAAATTCCTTTTCTCACCGTCGTTACTGATCTGGTAACAGTCCACTATTCCTGGTTTGCGGAGGGCGTTGACGGGTATATCGTGCCAACCAAACAGGCTCAAGAATTGTATTTAAAGCGCGGACTTGATCCCGAAAAAGTACATCTACTTGGTATGCCGATTGATCCTAAATTCACGTTGCCGATTGCCAGTAAAGAAACGCTTCAAAGAAATTTTGGCCTGCTACCGGGACTACCTGTAGTCTTACTGGTGGGTGGTGGTGATGGAGCTGGCGGCCTTCAGACGGCTGTACGCGCCATCTCTCATGCACGCCTGCCCGTTCAATTGATGGTCGTCACTGGACGCAACAAACGCCTGTATGCTCATTTACAGCGCACAAAATCACATTTAAATGTTCCCGTCACCATCTTCGGCTTTGTGCAAAATATGCCCGAACTTATGCATGCCGCCGATATCATCGTCACAAAGGCCGGTCCTGGCACGATCAGCGAGGCGCTGGCCTGCGAACTGCCCGTGATCCTCAGTGGCTATGTGCCGGGACAGGAAGAGGGCAACGTCACGTTTGTGACCGAAAATGATGTGGGAGTGCTGGCGATGGACCCTCCCACGCTGATTGATGCGTTACGGCGTTTGACCAAGCCGGGATCGGCTGACCTGCGCCGCCAGCTGGCAAACGCGAAACAGCTGAGTCGGCCCGGAGCTTCGTTTGATATCGCGAACTGCATCCTGAATTATCTACCAGCGCCTGACGCGCAAACCATCTGGCAGACCGCGTGGGGCAAGCGCCGCCAGCGCATGATGTCGGGACGGCTGCGCTCAGCGATACGGATTCGCCGACTACGTACATCTTTGCCCAAACCATTGTTGCACGGGCCTCTTCTCGTACGTCGTCTCACCAGTTCACGCACACGCGACATCTCCAACAAAAGCGGCGACCTTACTCATCCCGCTGATCGCAATTTGTAGAGAAGAATGAAGGAGCAGATATGGCGAAGTTTTATTACGGCGGTCAGGCAATGATCGAGGGTGTCATGATGCGCGGTCGCACCACCGCAGCCGTAGCCATTCGTCGCCCGGACAACAGCATCTATGTGTATGAAGAGCCACTGTCGCCTCGACTTTATCAGAATCCGGTCTTTCGCCTCCCCTTCTTGCGCGGAATGCTGCTCTTGTGGGAAACACTGGTTCTCGGCACCCGCCTGATGACCCTTTCGGCCAACATCTCAGCGGGCGCGGTCGATCCTGAACACCTGAACGCCGCACCGGCATCAACCGAGCAGACCGCTGAGAACAAAGAAAATCAGGAACAGGAAGAAGCACCACCTGCTATTGGCGGCGCTGCCCTGGCCGGTTCGCTGGCCGTATCGTTAACGCTCGGTGTGGCGATCTTTTTTGTGGGACCGCTGATCATCGCCAATCTGCTGCGTCACCAGATCGGCGAGGGCTGGCTCAACATCACGATTGAAGGGATTATTCGCCTCCTGTTGCTGCTCGGCTATCTCTACCTGATCGGGCGCGTTCCCGATGTTCAGCGCGTCTTTGGCTATCATGGGGCCGAGCATAAGGCGATCAATGCAATGGAACAGGGCGACCCGCTAGACGTGCCACATGTGCGCCGGGCCTCACGCGTCCATACTCGCTGTGGGACGGGCTTCCTGCTGCTGGTGATGGTGATCTCCATCTTTGTCTTCGCCCTGGTCGGTTCGCCAGCGCTGATCATTAAAGTCCTATCACGCATCGTGCTGGTGCCTGTCGTGGCCGGGATCGCGTATGAACTGATGCGGTTAGGAGCCGCCAACTATCGTTTCCGCGTGGTGCGCTGGCTACTGGCTCCGGGGCTGGCTTTGCAGGGGATGACGACGCGCGAGCCAGACGACAGCATGATCGAGTGCGCAATTGCAGCTTTGCAGCGCGTGCTCTCACACGATCAGGCGCTACCCACCAACAACGAGCCGGAAGACAAAGCTGAGCCACTGGTGGCTTCGTAGTCATTCCCGGATTTGTTTGTTCTACTTCATCGTCAGATATTGAAACAGATATTGAAACTTAAAAGGGGATTATCTTTTATTATGTCGTTGGAACCAGTTACTCCACCACCTGGACTATCAGAAGAAAATCAGAGCAGCGTCACGCCTCCCTCTCCATCCACGCCCGAAACGGTTGAACAACCGCCGCATGTGCGTTTCTCGTTCTGGCGCTGGAGCACCACTGGAGTGATACGCGTCATCTATCGAGCATGGACGCGCGTGGCGGTGGCGCTCTTTCCCGAGGATTCGGCGGGAGAGCACTTTGCGCAATCGATCCATCTGCCCCTTCCCGATAAACTCAACATGAGCTGGGTAACGAAACATCTGGCTGTGGGCGGGCGTATTCGCCCGGAAGACATCAAGGCGCTCAGTCTGGTTGGCGTCACACATGTTGTGGATACGCGTTCAGAATACAGCGACGATGAACAGGCGCTACGGGCCGAAGGAATCGAGCTGCTGTATTTGCCAACACCCGACACCTATCCGCTTACGGTCGAGCAGCTCCATCAGGGTGCCGCCTGGGCGCAAGAACGTATCAAGAATGGCGGGCGCGTGTTGATCCACTGTGAGCATGGCGTTGGCCGGAGCGTTTTGCTGACCTGCGCAGTCCTGGTGTATGGCGGGATGCATGCCCACGACGCCCTACAACTGGTACAGCAACAACGCTGGCAGGCCGCGCCCAATCACAGACAGGTGGCGCGATTGAAAGAGTTTGAAAGCGACTGTTTGCAAGCGCGTAAGGCGTAGCGCTCGATTGCCAGCGCGACACCATCTTCCGCGTTGCTGGTTGTGACGGCATCGGCGATGGCTTTGACGTGATCGGACGCCTGACCCATCGCAACGCCCCAACCGACCGACTGTAACATCTCGATATCGTTGTTGTTGTCGCCAATCGCCATAACCTGCTCCAGCGGGATCGCCAGTTGTTGGGCCAATGCCTGTACACCGCTGGCTTTGGAGCAGGTTGGATGCATAACCACCAATTCTGCTGTGCCATAACTGCCACGACGCGTCATATTCCAGGCGCAATCGAGCAGTGAAATCTCAGGAATGAGCTGGTGAACGATCTCTTCTGAGGTGAAGGCGACGACGCGCAACGGGTCCGGCTGCCCTGTACAGCACGAAACGTAGGGCAGGCGTTGCATATGGTCGGGGAAGGTCGCGAAGTATTCCGTCACCCACTCATTGTCATATTCGCTCAAGCCAGTCCACATCTCTTCGATCATGCCATTGATATGATGCACGACAGGCTGCACGCCATGCCGCACCAGGATCTCCACCGCTTGCTGAGCAACAGCGGCCTCGATAGCCCGCCGATGCAGCACGCTGCCATCAGGATGTTCGATGATCAGCGCACCATCGCAGAGGATCACGGGAATGGTGATGCCCAATTCGTGCGCGATGGGGGCGGTGTTGATGTAGCGTCGCGCCGTCGCCAGCGTGACGATGATACCCTGTTGCTGGGCTGCTTGAATGGCTGTGCGGGTACGCGGCGTGATATGTTTTTGTGGATTGAGCAGGGTGCCATCGATATCTATCGCCAGGAGCCGAATGTCCTGTGGAGGCATTTGTATTATTTCCATCAAACCAGATTTCTTTAATAAAAAATTGCAATGGCAAGTTATCTCTGCACCATTGCAACTTACATCTAAAGTATATCTTTCTATTATACTCGACCTTATAGCTGCTGACCAGGTGATAGGTGCTTCCTCAAAAGTGATTTCGTAGCCGCGGGGCGGGTTGGGCCCCGGTAGAATAATCGCGGGAAAATAGGGCGGCGCGGTAA
>JAICIM010000756.1 GCA_025928885.1 Ktedonobacteraceae bacterium
AATAGCGTTGCCTTCCTGCTTTCGGCCCAGGTCAACTTTCTGTTGAGCATCAGCTTTACCTGGGCGGATCGCGTGCAGACAGAGCGCAAAAACCTCTTAGCACGCTGGCTGGCCTTTCACGGCTCCATCCTGGGTACGGCCCTGCTCAACCAGCTTGTCTTCTTTCTAGCCCACCTGCTGATCCCCGGCCAGTTTGCCGCCATCGCCGGAATAGCGGTGGCCGCACTTGCCAATTTTGTGCTGCTCGACCGCCGAGTTTTTCGCTATCGGCAAAAAGCCGGGAACTGAGCAAGAACTGAAGAACCGCAGGTCTTGCAGAGATTAGGGAAAGAAGTGCAAAATGCTAATACACCATTCACAAACAGAACGCAATCAGCTAACATACGAGCTATCATTGTAAGGAGAGCAAAACATGGTTGAGCAAAAAAATGGTCTGCAAACGGCACAGAGACCGGCCCGGGCAAATTCAACCCAACCGCCGGTTACCTATTCGATTGTCGCTCCTGTGTTTAACGAAGAGGAGACGCTACCACATTTTTATGAGCGGGTGATCGCGGTGATGGAAAGCCTGGAGGAGCCTTTTGAGCTGCTGTTTGTGAACGACGGGAGCCGCGACGGCTCGTTCCGCATCATGCAGGGGCTACACGACAAAGATCCACGCGTCCACGCCATCAACTTCTCGCGCAACTTCGGCCACCAGATCGCCATCTCTGCCGGGCTGGACTATGCATGTGGGCAGGCGGTGATTATTCTGGATGCCGATCTGCAAGATCCGCCGGAGGTGATACAGACCTTAATAGAGCGCTGGAAAGAGGGGGCCGAGGTGGTCTATGCACAACGCTCACGACGCGAGGGCGAGACGCGCTTCAAGCTGCTCACGGCGGCGGCGTTCTATCGTCTGATCGAGCGCATCACCTCGATCAACATCCCGCGCGACACGGGCGATTTTCGCCTGCTTGATCGGCGCGTGGTTGACGTACTGATTACAATGCGCGAGCAGCATCGCTTTATGCGCGGCCTCTCGGTCTGGGTTGGCTTTCGGCAGGAAGCAGTCTCGTATGAGCGACATGAGCGCTTCGCAGGCTCGACCAAATATCCTCTCAATAAAATGATTCGCTTCTCGCTCGACGCCATCACCAGCTTCAGCCATGTACCGCTGCAACTCGCCACCACCTGTGGCTTCCTGCTGGCCGGTCTCAGTCTGGTTGGTATCGTAATCGCAATCATTCTGCGCCTCTTCACCGGAGCCATCGCCGGTCAGGCCTCGACGCTCATCCTGGTGCTGTTCCTGGGCGGTATTCAACTCATCTTCCTGGGCATCATCGGCGAATACCTGGGCCGCATCTACGACGAGGTGCGAGCGCGTCCGCTCTATATCGTTCATGATGTGCTAGAGTGAGTAGGCCAGCAAAGGGCAGAAGCGATGATGCCCTTCTGCCCTCTGGTCATACATGGTTATTTGACAAAGCCCACGCTCATCCGTATCATTATTTTTATCGATGGCAATTGTGCCTGGTATTTTTGATCAGGAAGAAGCGTGGTTGACGATATATAATTTTCCTCAAGTGGTGGCCGCGCCTCTTTCTTTCACGACGAAGGATGCAGTCACTGATGATCGTTGACAAACCCCTTTCCGAACTTGAGCAGTATGTCCCCTCCCTGACGGCTGAGAACGATTTTGATGCTTTCTGGCAACAAACGCTGGCGGAGAGCGAGGCGCAGCCACTCAATGCCACCATTGAAGAGTATCCCTACCCTGTTGAGCGCGTGACGGTCTACAAAGTGTACTATGATGGCTTTGGGCAGGGTACGCGCATCGCAGGCTGGTATATCGTGCCAAAGGAGAACTATCGCCTCTCTGTCGATAGCAAGGTCCCCACACTTGTTCACTATCACGGCTACAGCGGCAGCAAGGGGCAACCGACCGATTTCCTGCATTGGGCATTGCAGGGCTATAACGTCTTTACGGTTGATACGCGCGGCCAGAACGGGGATACGCCCGATAATCACGCCTACCCCAGTGGCTATGCGATCGGGTGCATGACGAAAGGGATTCTCGATCCAGCCAATTATTATTATCGTTTCGCCTACATGGATTGTGTACGCGCCGTTGATTTCGTCCGTTCACAGCCTGAAATCGGACCTATCGCGGTCATGGGAACCAGCCAGGGCGGTGGTTTGACGCTGGCGGTGGCAGCTCTGGCACGCGAGAAGGGGATTGTAGCAGCGCTCCCCAACGTCCCCTACCTGTGCCACTTCCGCCGCTCCGTCGAGATCTTCACCGCAGGTCCGTACCAAGAACTGATCAACTACTGGAAAAGCAAT
>JAICIM010000045.1 GCA_025928885.1 Ktedonobacteraceae bacterium
GAGGGCATCGATCGAGCCAGAATTCACGCCAATACGCATAGCGACGCCACGCTCTTTAGCGGCGGCAACAATCTGCTCCAACGACTTGCGGCCATTAAGCAGATTGCCGGGATTGATGCGCACCTTATCAATGCCCTGGCGAATGGCCTCCAGAGCAAGTTCGGGATTATAATGAACGTCGGCAACCAACGGGATATGAATGCGCTTCTTGATCTCGCCAAGCACCAGCGCATCCTCCATCTCAGGGACGGCGACGCGAATGATCTCACAACCCACCTCTTCCAGACGATAGATCTGGGCGACGGTGCTTTCCACATCACGAGTGTAGGTCGTCGTCATAGATTGCACCGCAATCGGTGCGTCACCGCCAATTGCCACATTGCCGACATGAATCTGTCGCGTTTTCCTTCGCATAATGTCTACTACTCTCCGGTTAACTACCCCAACTGGTCACATCACTGATCGTAATAATGATCATCAGGGCAAGCAAAATTGCCATGCCAACTAAATTAATAATGCCCTCACGCTCCGGCTTCAGACGTTTGCCGCCACGAATCAGTTCCAACAGCACAAGCACGATACGCCCGCCATCCAGAGCAGGGAAGGGTAATATATTCACGATTGCCAGATTCAAGCTCAAGATCGAGGTCAGGCTGAGAATCGGCCACCAGCCAAGATCAGGTACAGTCTGAGCTACCTGACCGGTAATCTTCACGATACCGACAGGCCCGGCCAGTTCGGGCTTCACTGCTCCTTTAATCATCAAAGCAATCTGTCCAAGAAAATCGCGGGTCACTTCAAACGTATGTTGAATACCCTTGATCGGTGCCAGCCACAATGGAGTGCTGACAAAGGTAATCTTCTGCTCAACGCCCAGGTGTCCCTGTCCGGCGGGAGGATTCACCAGCGCATTGACGGTAATGGCGACCGGCGCTGTTGCCCCTGTACGTTTCACCAGCAAGTGAACTGGAACAGTGTTCAGACCTTGCTTCTTTGCAGCATCGGTTATCTTTGTCACAGCCACCGCCATATCGCTAAATTGTGGAGTAACCTGACCATCAACATTGATAATGGTATCGTCAGAACGCAGGCCAGCGGCAGCCGCCGGAGAATTGGCAACAACAGTGCCAAGAGTTGCGGTTGTTGCGTAGGTCGGCTCACCCAACCCGTACGCAACGGTAAACAGCACCATAGCCAGCAGCAGATTCATCACCACGCCCGCGCACAGGACGATGATGCGCTTCCCGGCAGGCTTGGCGGCAAAGCTTTGCGGATCATAGTTGCCGTCATCATCCAGCACATCCCCATTTTCGCCGGGCATGCGCACAAAGCCGCCGATAGGAAGGAGGTTGAGCGAGTAGAGCGTATGATTGGAGACGGGTGCATCAGGATTGCTTACGCCGCCACTGGTCCCGCTAAAAGGATTCTGTTTGCCGCTGATCTCCGGGTCGCGATGCCGCCCGAACCAGATGACCTCCCAACCACCAGAATCACGCTTGCGAAACCCGACAATATTGGGAGGGAAGCCGAGGCCAAATTCCTCAACACGAATGCCTGCCCACTTCGCCGTAATGAAGTGACCAAACTCATGTACAAGTACGAGCAGCCCAAAGACCGGAATAGCCGCCAGTAAGTACCAGTTATTCATCCCATATTCCTTTGCCTATCAATACATAAGATGCCTGCCTACAGGTCGGGCCGCAAGCCGATCGAGAATACAAAAGGCTACAGATGCTTCTCGCTCAATTCTCTTGCCGTTCTCCGCGCCCAGGCACATGCCTCCAGCGTTGTCGCCACATCAGGCTGCTCAACGGACTGATGACGCTCCAGCACGGCTTCAATCAGATGAGCAATATCGAGAAAGCCGATTTTCCCGGCCAGGAAAAGCGCCACTGCCTCCTCATCGGCTCCGAGCAAAGCACAGGGGTAGGTGCCACCACGTTTGCCAGCCTCGATAGCCAGACGGAAGCAAGGGAAGCGCGAGATGTCCAGTGCCTCAAAGTGTAGACTGGCGACATCAGCCCAGCGCAACTCGCGAATAAAACCGGTATCAGCGATATCGAGCCGATCAGGATACGCCAGAGCATTCATAATCGGCAGATGCATGCTGGGCAAACTGGCCTGCATCTTAATGGAACCATCAATAAATTCCACCATTGAGTGGATAATACTCTCAGGATGCACCACGACCTCGATCCGGTCATGCGGTACGCCAAAGAGCCAGTACGATTCGAGGACTTCAAGCCCCTTATTCATCAGCGTTGCGGAGTCGATCGTGATCTTCTCTCCCATACGCCAGGTCGGATGAGCAAGAGCTTGCTCCACCGATACATTTTCTAGCTGCTCAAGGGTGGTATGTCGGAACGGCCCCCCCGAAGCAGTAAGCAACAAACGATGAATATCACTATTTTTTTCACCACGCAAACATTGCCAGATAGCGCTATGTTCGCTATCGATCGGCAAGACAGGCACATCGGCGCGGCGTGCTGCCTGCATCACCATATAGCCCGCCATCACCAGAGTCTCTTTGTTGGCTAACGCAATCGTCTTGCCAGCGCCAATAGCTGCCAATGTAGGCCGTAATCCCATCAGACCAGAGGTTGCCGCCACCAACACATCGACATCAGCATGGGTCGAGACGGCCAGTAATCCCTGTTCACCGGGAATGGCAGAGGGCAAGGTCTCGCGTACCCGCTGCTGTAATTCTGGCGTATCAGCGAAACAGGCCACAACAGAGGGGTTGAACTCGTGTACCTGTTCGGCCAGGAGTGAAATATTACTACGTGCTGCCAGGGCAACAACCTGAAAGTGTTCGGGAAAGCGGCGCACCACGTCAAGCGTTTGCCGCCCAATCGATCCGGTACTCCCCAGCAAAGCAATACGTTTAGGCTTCGTCATCATGAATAACTCAAAGCACGGTACACCATCTGTACCGGCATCTCTATTGAAACAATCTTCGACGTGCGTTCTCAATATACGCTGACTGGCTACACGATGCCAATCAGCAGAGTCTAAACTCATTCATTTACATTATATAGCAGAGATGCACCCCTGACAGATCGCCAGACGAGAGAACTGTCAGTATCATCTTTATTGTACCTATTGTACTTTACGAACAAGCTAGCAGCATGTTGCTCGCCCTATATACCTATGAAGAGAGCAAAGAGATACACTACAACTACCGCGAACAGTAGACTATCTATACGATCCAGCAGCCCGCCATGACCGGGCATAAACTGGCCGCTATCTTTAAAGTGCGTCTGCCGCTTGATTAAAGATTCGGCAAGATCGCCAAAAACGGCTGCAAGCCCGATCAACACCCCCAGGAGCACGGCAAGATACCAGGGAATCCCAAGCGGAATAGCGGCAAACAGGAGAGCAGCCAGGATCGATACCACCAGACCACCGGCAACTCCTTCCCAGGTCTTACCAGGGCTGATATGAGGCGCGAGCTTGTGGCGTCCCAGGTAGCGACCAGTAAAAAATGCCGCGCTATCAAAACCCCAGACGCCCAGGAACGTGGTGAGAAGCCACCAGCAGCCGCGAGGCAACGTCACCCAGACAGGACCGGCAAAATGGATCATCGTTGGCTCATAACCACGCAACAGCAGGAAGAAGCTCATCGACCAGGCCAGATACAGAGGGATAGTCAACGTCAATGCCCAGTCTGCAACAACCCCATCAAGGTTCTTGCGCAAGAAAAAACTGGGGAGAGAAATGAGCAGCGCACAACTCCAACCCACTTCGAGGATCACGAGGCGCTGCTGAGGAAACATTGCTGCCACCAGGAAGAGGAGGCTGAGGGCAAAGCTCATCCAAACGAGAGGACGATAACCGGCATGGGACAGCATCCTGAGCAGTTCAAGCATAGTCATCGTCACCACAAAGCCCACGGCAATAAAAGCGGCCCATCCACCAATCCCGGCAAAAACAAGCACAATAGGGATAGCAATCAGCGCGGTAAGCCAGCGCTGACCAACGGATGGCTGTTTTTTCTCGGTCTCCCTGGAAGTTGCATCGGGTAGACCTGAATCTTTATTTTGATCACTGGCTCCTTGCAAACAATTCACATCCTCTACTGGGCGGCAAAGATAGGGAGCAACCACCCGGAATATGCACTGAGCTGGACGGCCAATCGTCCCCCGTTATTATCACGCATTACTCTCAGTCGAAGGAACATCCAGACGTCCAAAACGACGGCGACGCTTCTGGTAGCTTTCTAATGCCTCAAGCAAATCTTCGCGCCCAAAATCAGGCCAGAGAGTCGGGGTCGCGTAATACTCGCTATAGGCACTTTGCCAGAGCAAGAAATTGCTGACACGCATCTCTCCAGCGGTACGAATCACCATATCAGGATCTGGAAGGTCGCGGGTATAGAGATAAGAACTGATTAACTCTTCAGTAATCATGTCGGGCTGGCGACCATCCGCAATGATCTGGCGAATAGCATCAACAAGTTCTGCCCGACCACCATAATTAAAGCACACATTGAGGCCGATGCGGGTATTATTATGGGTCAATTCGATAGAATCGCGAACGGCCTTCTGAAGATCTGGCGGAAGATCATACAGGCGACCAAGATGACGTAAACGCACACCATCGCGGTGCAGCTTCTCCAGATCTGAACGGATCGTCTCCCAGAAGAGGCGCATCAAGCCTTCGACTTCGGCGCGTGGGCGTCCCCAATTTTCGGTAGAGAACGCATAGACGCTCAGCATCTCAATATTCTCATCTGCGGCACACTCGACCAGGCGACGCAAGGCATTCACCCCAGCTTTGTGGCCGGCTAGACGCGGTAGATGCCGTTTGGTGGCCCAGCGGCCATTCCCATCCATAATAATCGCAAGGTGGCGGACTGAAGACCCGGATTGCTCGGCTGTAGCGGGTTGCGACTGTGTAGCAACGCCTTCTTTCCTTTTGGAGGAAAGGAGATTTTGCAATTTTGCCAACGTTCGACCTCTCTCTTCTGTTATAGATCCAACAACAACATCTGTCAGGCCACTCTACACAGAATCGGCAACGCCGGGCTGACAATCCGATAGATCTCTTTGTAGGGTAGTATATAATCTGCGTCAACATATCGGAAAGCAAAAATACGCAGTAGATTTACCTGACAAGTACTCCAATGAAAGTGTAGCAAAGTCAGGGTGATATTACGATGCCCCAGGGACTTGACAAGTTGGATGAATCACGCTATGGGAAAAGGACTTCATAATCAAGGATAGCAGAGGATATGTGCTTGAGTAGGACCAGTTCGCTGAAAAATACCCGCTATCAAGGAACAGAGGAGAGAACACCGGGAGGCCAAATGCTCCTGGTAATATCTCTCCTCTGATCTAGTATCCAGGACCAGACTTAGACTTCCAGGATCTCCTGCTCTTTGGTTTTCCCAACTTTGTCCATTTCGTCGATATAACGATCCGTCAGTTTCTGTAGCCTATCAGTACTACGCTTTAGCTCGTCTTCAGAAACCTCTTTTTTCTTTTCGCGATCCCGCAATTTATCCTGTATATCGCGACGGACATTGCGAACAGCAACCTTATGTTCGTCGAGTTTCTTATGGAGGGTTTTGACAAGATCACGTCGCCGCTCTTCGTTCATAGGAGGAATAGCCAGGCGAATCACCTGCCCATCATTATTGGGGTTAATCCCCAGATCAGACTTTTGAATCGCCTTCTCAATATCGGTGAGCATCTTCTTGTCCCAGGGCTGAATAACGAGAAGACGAGCCTCCGGGACAGTCACGGTTGCAACCTGATTAATGGGCGTTGGTGTGCCGTAGTAATCGACTTGAATGCGTTCAAGCAAGGAAGAGCTAGCACGTCCAGTACGAATACTTCCCAGATCATGCTTTAAAGCATCGACCGCACTTTGCATGCGTCTTCCCGCATCATCAAATAAGTCTGTAGTCATAAAAACCTCCTTTGTGGCGACCCATATGCCTTCACACCTATCTTCATCATAGAAGTTCATCCCACCTACATTGACCCATTTCCTTTGAAGGGGATAGGGTTCCTGACAATATTAGACAGGCTCTTTACTATCGCTACTGACGAGTGTACCACACTTTTCGCCACGAATGATGGCCTCCAAAGCGCCGGGCTGATGCAGGTCGAAGACAATAATGGGCATATGATTATCTTTACAGAGAGAAAGCGCTGTGCTGTCCATAACCTTCAAGCCCATATTAAGCGCACGCATATAGCTGATTTCGTCAAACTTGCGGGCGTTGCGGTTACGCACCGGGTCATCATCGTAGATACCATCTACTTTTGTTGCTTTCAACAGGATCTGCGCATTCAGTTCAACCGCGCGAAGAGCGGCAGCGGTATCCGTGGTAAAAAAGGGATTACCGCTGCCTGCCGCGAGAATGACCACACGGCCAAGCTCCAGGTGTCGCACCGCTCGTCGGCGGATAAAAGGCTCAGCAACAGGAGGCATTTCGATGGCAGTCTGGACTCGCGTGACCATGCCCTGTTTTTCCATCGCATCTTGCATGACCAGCGAGTTCATTACTGTTGCCAGCATACCTACATAGTCAGCAGTGGCGCGATCAATGCCCGTTGCGGCGGCATCAGCACCCCGCCACATGTTCCCACCACCAATGACCATCGCAATCTCCACACCCAGGCTGTGAACGCGTTTAATCTCTCCGGCAATGCTCCTGACGGTCTCGGCATCAATCCCAAAGCCTTGAGGACCAAGAGCTTCACCGCTGAGCTTCAAAAGGATACGCTGATACTTCAGATCGGCTACCATACGAGAATTCCTGCCTTATTCACCCAATTTGAAGCGACTGAAGCGACGCACGATAATGTTCTCTCCGGTATCGGCAATCACCTTACGCACCAGCTCGCCAACAGTAACGGCATCATCTTTCACCCAGGACTGCATCATCAATACCTGCTCAGAGAAGGCTTTTTTCAGCTTGCCTGCAATGACCTCTTCGCGCCTGGCTTCAGGCACGCGGGCCATCGAAGGATCTTCCAACACTTCTTTGCGCTTCGCCTCGACGATCTCGGCAGGCACATCTTCATAATTGACATAGGTGGGGGCAACACCAGCGATTTGCAGCGTCAATTCGCTGGCAAGCTGGCGGAAGCTCTCGCTACGAGCAACAAAGTCTGTGCTGCAATTGAGTTCGAGCAACACACCAACGCTGTTATTATGGTGGACATAAGCAAAAACGCCACCCTCTCTGGTTTCGCGACCAGCGCCAATGGCTTTTTCCGCCCTGCGGCTACTTCTCGCCTCGATAATCTTTACCGCGTCATCCCAGTTCTTCGCCTCGCTGAGGGCATTCCTGCAATCATTAAATGTCGCGCCCGTCTCCTCACGCAACTTCTTTACGTCTACTGCTGCGTAGTCCATCGTTTTGTCTCTGCCTTCCTTAAAAATGTATTGAAAACATCACAGTTATTAGCAAGTGTTCCCAAATAGGGCAACACCGCAGTTCAGCCACGCTATAGCGTGGAGATATTCCCTGCCCGTAAATAACCCGATGTATTTCTCTTCTAATGTGAGGTATACAACCAATTACACAGGAAAAAGCGGGAGGCAGGAGGCAATTAGCCCCTTACTCCCCGCTTGTCAAAATTTGTCTGTCTCTAATTACTCTTTTGCTACAAGCTCTGGCTCAGCAGGAGCAGGGGTGGCCTCACTCACAGGTTCAGCAGCAGGAGTCTCCTGGACGGGGGCTGCCTCCGTTGATTCTGCGGTGGCAGGGATCTCAACAGGAGTGACCTCTTCGCCCTCCACTACCTCAGTATCTTTCTGCAGGGCCTCTAGCTGGCGGCGGCCCTCAACAGCTGCATCAGCGATCTTGGCACAGAGGAGACGAACCGCGCGAATAGCATCGTCGTTGGCGGGAATGGGGTAATCCATCTCGTCGGGATCGCAGTTCGTGTCGGCCAGAGCGATGATAGGAATCTCCAGGCGACGCGCCTCCAGAACAGCCGTGCGCTCTTTACGGGTATCGATAATAAAGATAGCGCTGGGGAGACGTTTCATATCTTTGATGCCGCCGAGGATACGCTCCAGACGAACCATATCATCTTGCAAGCGCTGTACTTCTTTTTTCGGCAAGCGCTCGAAATCGCCCCGGTCGCGGCGAGCCTCTAGATCACGTAGGTAGCGAATACGGGACTGCATCGTCTGGAAGTTGGTGAGCATACCACCGAGCCAGCGCTGATTGACAAAGAACATGCCACAACGCCGGGCCTCTTCAGCAACAGCTTCCTGAGCCTGTTTCTTGGTGCCGACAAAGAGCAGTGTGCCACCATCAGCAACCAGCTGCTCGACAAACTTATAGGCCTCGTTGAGGCGAGTGACAGTCTGTTGCAGATCAATGATATGGATGCCATTGCGATCCATAAAAATGAACTGCTGCATTTTGGGGTTCCAGCGCCGGGTCTGGTGTCCAAAGTGAACACCTGCCTCCAGGAGCTGTTTCATAGAAATGATATTAGCCAAAAACAGATCCTCCCTTAGATCCTCCGCATCCGATCATACAAAAGCAACAGGGCCGGCCCCAGGTTATGAACAAATTGAGGCTTTCGCTCAACCATATGGACCCCAGGGTGTGCCTGATCGGAATGCGTGTGAACTTGAGTGATACATTGATCACATTCTTTGAGATAGCGAGAGCAACCTCTCGCTGCCTGTGAAGTATAGCACAGAGTGAAAGGAGACGCAAGAAAATTAGCGCCACCACGACAAGAGAAAATACCTGGAACGTCTGACAAAAAAGAGCACATAGAGTATACTTATTGAATACGCGATGACACGTAGTAGAGTGGAGGAAGAACATGCGCAGCAGAACGCGTTTCTATCGCATACATCTTATCGCCTATGATGTTACGGCAAATTGTTACTGGTGTTTCCCACCTGGAATTCCCATCCTCAGCCCTATCCCTATTACGCCCATCCCTTATCAGCAAAAAAGGCTACCACGCAAAATCCATCTGGTCCACATCTTATAAATGGCAGGCACGAAATCACCGCCTGTTTCTTGAATACAGACGTATAGTATAGAGTATAAGCCTACCTATTTATAGCTAATCAGTTTTCACTGTTTTCAGGGGTAGAAGAAGTAGAAAGGGACACATATACATGGTAACTATACTCATTGTGGACGATCACTTACTTATGCGGCGCGTAGTTAAGGAGGTGTTGGAACAAGAGCCGACCTTCACCGTAATAGGAGAAGCATGTAACGGGTTTGAAGCTGTGGAGCAGGCAGCAAAAACGCAGCCTGACGTTGTGCTCATGGATCTGGATATGCCGGGATGCAATGGCTTTGAGGCGACGGAACAGGTGCTGATCTGCTCACCAGGCTCTCGGATCGTGATCTTCACAGCCTCACATGAGGAACGACATATCTTTCAAGCTATCCATCGCGGAGCCATCGGCTATCTGACAAAAGATACGGATGCGGAAACTCTTCTGCATGCCATTCACTGCGCGGCCCGCAATGATCTTTGTATACCTGGAGCGCTTGCGGGTCCCATCATTGCTCAGATACAGGCAATCTGGCGCACACAGAGCTACTCTGCCTCTCGTTATGGGCCAGCAGCCTACGCCTATAGAACTTCGCGACGGGCCAGAAATCGCCCGACGAGGATGCTTCCCGCTCCCGCTGACGTTATCGTTGATCATACAACTGATGAGGAGCAAACTGCTGAACAGCCAGCAGAGGCCACTATCGACGGACCAACGGATGGCGAGTCGAGCGGCGAATCTACAGAAGAGAAGGAGCAACAGCAACAGCAGCCTCCGCTTGTTACACGCCCTCTGACGGAAAGAGAGCTAGAAATTCTGCATCTGATGCGGCAGGGGCTAAAAAATCGTGAAATAGCAATAGAATTGGAGATTGCCGAATCCACTGTCCACAAACACGTACAAAACATCTTTGAGAAGGTGAGAGCACGTAATCGCGCCGAAGCTATTTATCTCACCAATACAGAGGAGTTCTATGACCTCTATCCAGATTATTCTTTCTAAGTAATGGTACAATAGCTCTTGTTATCAAGCCAGAGGACTCATAGAAAAGCAACATAGATACGTGCGTGCAAAACGATCTCGAACTCAGCGGACATCGTTCTCTTCTGAGAAGGTGGCAGAGACCATTTCGTTTCTGACACAGAGTGACATCTTCCGACATCTCGATGGAGCTGCACTGGCAGAGCTGGAACGAACCATTACGGTCATTACCTGTCCACCTGGACGGATCATTTACCGTCCAGGTGAGAGAGGCAATGCTTTTTTTATCCTGCAATCAGGCAGTGTCCAACTCTATCATCTCTCGACCGATGGCAGAAAGCTGATCATCGCCACATTAGAAGCGGGAGATTGTTTTGGCGAGATGCTTTTGCTGGGACATACCACCCACAATGATTTTGCCGAAGCCACCACAAACACTTCAATTTGCGCCATCAACAGGCAAGATATTGAACATCTGCTGCTACAACAATCCGGGGTGACGCTCGCACTACTCAAAAAAATGAGCCAGCGCCTCGCCTTGCTAGAGGTCCAGCTTATTAATACAACATTTAAGAGCATGCCCGCGCGTCTGGCGGCGCTTCTGCTACAACTAGCCCGGAGCAAAGAGCACGAACCTCTAGTTGTGGAAGGGCTGAGCCACGAAGAACTGGCAGAGCGGCTGGGCGTCTATCGCGAGACAGTGAGCGCAGCGCTACGCGATCTACGCGAAGTTGGTGCCATCGAGCTAGGACGCAAACACATTACGATCAACAAACCACAGCTTTTGCGCGATATCGCCGAGTCAGATAATAAAGGACTCTAAATTTCCATCCATTTTCTTCAATTCATCACTTGTGCAGGAATGCGCGATCACCGATAAAGATATTACGCACCTTGAAGGGGGCAGGAGTGGTGGCAAGGAGCTTGGATCTCCTACTCCATTTCTTATAATGAAACCAGGGATCTGCTAAAATATAATCTTCTTTCGAGGTCCAGGATGGCGGTATTAATCCGTCCTGCCAGCATAGCCAGTCTACCATTGCAGCGCAAAACGCGGCCCATCGCTTCGTATCAGGCGTAGAAGCTGGAGGCAAGGGGACTTCTATAAGCTCTCGGCGATGCTCGATCGCATAGTACCACCAATCGTTCAAAAAATTTCCCAGAGCAACCCAGGGATCTTGATTGTTACAAATTTGTTCAAACGCTTTTACAACTGTATGTTGCTGATATGTCTGGTTTACCATCGCTTTGACCCCACCTTACGGCGTAAACATATCCTCTATGGTTTCCATTACATCCTCTGACATATCCTCATCTGATACATATTTTCTCATAAGGGTCAACACTACGTGGCGGTTGGCGACTTGCAATTTCTGTGCAAGCGCAAGAATATCAGATTGATCTCTAGAACGGCTTGCCATGATCTTCGTCACCAGAATATAGTCTAATGACGCTGTATAGACATGCAAACCTGGAAACTTTTTCCACAACTTTTTCGGCGGTTCCTCTTTAAAACTGTAGGTGAAACCTGCCGCTGCACTATTCAACCAGCCATCGGGTAGCCCTTCGCGTTCGGCGACGCTGGCAGCAGCCTTCATAATAGCAGTAAAATCTGGGAGGAAAAATGTATCAACATCCTGAGTGCTTTCCCGGTTCCCCACTTCGAGCAACATCACAGCACCACCAAGCAATACGATTTCATACGTCAAACCTTGCCGATATAATTCTTCACCTACCATCTGCAAGTATTTCTCTATATCGTCTTTCTTCACACATTACCCCCTTCAACATAGCATGCCTCTTTTTTAACAACCAACTATGCAAGTATCGCTTTCATAGCACTTATCATTTCTAAAGTGCATAATTGTTCTGGAATATATTTATGGAATATTTGAAGCATAGCATGGAAATTCTCGATGCGCAAGCTCCTGGCGGCTATCTTCCCGTCTTCAATGTCCTGTGGCTTGCTGGCAGTGGCAATGCGCATTGCCAGCCAATATTCAGGGGTAGCAAGATAAGCACGCAGACCTGGATACTCAATCCATTGGTGAGCAATCGACGCGTCCGATAAAAGAAGCGCTTGTAAAGCCGTATGCAACCAATCGGCGGGAAGATGCTCCTGTTCAGCAATATTATTTGCTGCTGCACAAAGAATCGCTCCATCACCTCCAAAATACGAGGCAATATCTTCAGGAAGAGCCAGAGCAGTTTCATCTCCTGCTAGATACGCATTAATATTAGCATGCATCTTTGGCCTTTTAATATCGAGAAATATGGCAACACCGCTTAAAAACAATATTTCTCCTGTAATTTTCTGATTTAGTAAACGCCGTCCAAGCCGCTGTAAATATCTGCTCGCATCTTCTTGCTTCATTACCCTACTCCAAAGCGGGATTCAAACAATCTTGATGAAACCGAACTGCCATTCTCCATTTTACTCTATTCATTTCAAAAAAGCGTGATACCAGGGTGTACTGGTATCGCGCTTACTTGTTTGCTTCAACCGAAGGTATCAGGCCAGGGTATGCTGCTGAGAGGCAAGCATGTCGCGAATGACCTCTTTGAGATGAGCAGAGGAAAGGCCGTACAGTTCCTTGAGGATGGTGGGAGCGCCATGCTCGACAAAAGTGTCGGGCAGACCGATGCGCCTGACATCGATATCTCTCATCCCTTCGCGCTCCAGCAGCTCTAGCACGGCGCTGCCAAAGCCGCCCATCAACGCATGATCTTCGATCGTGACGAGATGGCGCGTCCCCTGTGCCAGGCTGATGATCATCTCCTCATCTAAGGGTTTGGCCCAACGCGCATTGACCACAGCGACGCGATGACCTTCCTCTGCCAGTTCCGCTGCCGCCAACTGCGCTTGCGCAACGGTCGAGCCATAAGCGAGAATGGCACAATCCATACGCTGCGCCTCTTCAAGCGTTGAGGGACTCAAGAGTTCCGCCTTCCCCACCTCCAGTGCATGCAAATCCTGACTAAGTGGCACTCCTAGCGCCTTCCCACGTGGATAGCGCAAAGATACCGGCCCATCCATATAGATTGCCGTATAGAGCATGTGACGCAGCTCTTCTTCGTCTTTAGGAGCCATAACCTTCATATTTGGCAGCATGCGCATAAAGGCGATATCGAAGACGCCATGCTGCGTCTGTCCATCTTCGCCGACGATGCCGGCCCGGTCCATAGCAAAAACGACATGCAGGTCTTGCACGCAGATATCATGAACAACCTGATCAAACGCACGCTGCATAAAGGTCGAATAGATGGCGACCACGGGACAGAGACCGCTCACAGCCATTCCACCTGCAAACGTGACGGCGTGCTGTTCGGCAATACCAACGTCAAAGTAACGCTCAGGGAAACGCTGATGCAGCTTCTTGAGGCCGGTTCCCTCTTCCATCGCGGCGGTTACTCCAACCACTGAGGTATCCTTCTCAGCAATACCGACAAGGGTGTTAGCAAAGACTTCTGTGTAGGTGGGAGGATCGTTGGGGTTCTTCTTAATTGTCCCGGTCGTATAATCGTACGCACCTGGACCATGCCACTTGGTGGAGTCGCCTTCGGCCACATGCCACCCTTTCCCTTTTTTCGTCACCACCTGCACTATAACCGGCCCCTCAATTTTTTTCACATTCTCGAATACATCGAGCATCAGGGGTATATCATGTCCATCAAAAGGACCAAAAAATTTGATACCCAGTTCTTCAAAAATGACACCGCTTTTGCTGTGCAGCATAAACTGCTTGAAGCTTGTTTCAGCACGTCCAGCGGCCTCACGTGCTCGGTCGCCCACAACCGGAAGGCGCTCAATAGACCCTTTGGCCATCTCACGCAAGCGCTGATAGCTGGGAGATGTCTGCACTCTACGCACCTGGCTCAAATGATGGGAAAGTGCGCCAACATTATCAGAGATGGATTTTTCATTGTCGTTCAGGACAATAACCAGGTTCTTTTTTAAGCTACCAGCGTTGTTCAGAGCCTCCAGCGCCATTCCACCGGTCAATGCACCATCACCAATCACCGCGATGACTTTCTGCTCTTTACCCTGTAAGTCGCGGGCGGCGGCGAGACCGAGAGCTGCTGAAATAGAGGTGCTGGCATGGCTGGCTCCAAAGACATCGTAGGGACTTTCCTCGCGGCGGAGATAGCCCGAAAGTCCGCCAAACTGACGAATCGTATGGAAACGCTCACGGCGTCCTGTCAGAAGTTTATGCACATATGCCTGGTGTCCGATATCCCAAACAAGCAGGTCATCAGGGGTATTGAAGATATAATGGAGGGCCATTGTTAGTTCCACCACACCAAGATTTGGGGCCAGATGGCCGCCCCTCACTGACACCTTCTCAATAATCTCGTTCCGAATCTCGCCTGCTAACTGCTCCATTTGCGGAATCGAGAGAGTACGTAACTGTTCAGGACTATCAATGCTATCAAGAATCCTCGCCAAAGGTTTCCTCCATATGTTATCTATTGGCCCTGGCTGCCTCCCGCATATGAGCGAGAAACAATCAGTGGACACCTCAAACGATGTCCAGCACAGCATATCAAAAAAGATATATCAATCAAGAGAACGTAGCAGGTCATTTCCCCAGACAGAACCCTTTAGTATTATAGAGATATTAACAGGAGCAAGCAAACCCCTGGTTCAGAAATTCATGCACATAGGGTCTTGACAAGCATTGGTCCCGCTCCTGGAGCGGCTTCACACTATAAAAATGGTCCCTTGACAGTATTTGACATTCTTTTTATTATGACACAGGCGGGGCCATTGTTACAGTAATTGGTACCTGCGCTTGTACCAAATGATACTTCCAGTCACATTACTTGATAGGAATAGACAGACGTAGATGAGCGGGTGCTGTAATAAGCTCCGCACAAGAAAGGAAGGAGGAGCGGTCTCTACCCGATCAAGGGTGGAGAATGGCAAAAAGAGAAGAGCAAACTCATTCTGCCATATGCTGCATATCCTATGACAAGAAAAGATAGCGAAAAAGAAGCTGATCGGCCACATTACTATTCTCAGTTCTGGCTCGATGTTGCTGCTGGCCGCCGTATCATCGGCGCTCCCAAGCCTAACGAAGAAAATGAGTTGGTTGAAAACGAGCCTGTAGAGGTGGCACCAGTGCGCAAAGCAGGACGTGCTTCCGAAGAACAGACACGAGCAACCTCTGACGGACGAGCAGAGAACATTGCTCTCCCCGTTGTGGAACCAGTCGCAGCCCCCGAAGAAGATATCGAACCCGAAGAAGAGGAGTCGTTCAGCGGCGATGTAGAAGAGCCGGATCTACAAAACGTCGATGACAGCGACATACCCGATATGGATCTGGGGTCTGCTGAAGAGGAGGAGGGAGAGGAAGAAGATTTCTTCGACGAAGAAGAAGAAGGTGATGATGATGATGAAGAGGAGGAAGAGGAAGAGTGGGGCGGTCGCGGCAGTCGCAAAAAAGCCAAACCTACCCGACCTACTCGTCCAACCAAAAAACCTACCCGGCGCGATACACGTCGTACCTACTAATTCCCTGTAGCATTCAAAACCGTACTATCTGAAGCCAAATGGCTTCAGAAAGTACGGCATTTAGCAGGTTTACAACATCACTCAGGGATAAATGCCACGTATCTGGGTCGCTTCGGCAACACGTGAAATGGCAAGCATATTGGCCGCCAGTCGCATATCACAATGATACCGATCGGCCTTTTCAGCCACAGCTGCAAAAGAGCTATTCATAATCATCTCCAGCCGTTGCGTAATCTCTTCAACACCCCAGAAAAAGCTTTGCAAGTCCTGCACCCACTCAAAGTAGCTCACGGTCACGCCGCCGGCATTCGCCAGAATATCGGGAATGACCTGCACGCCTCGTTTGTAGAGGACACGATCCGCTTCAGGAGTCGTCGGTCCATTGGCAGCTTCCGTAAGAATACGGGCCTGAATACGCTCAGCATTGGCAACGGTAATGACACCCTCAATGGCCGCCGGGATCAAGATGTCACAGGGTACTTCCAGGACATCTTGCCCTCGCATCGCCTGAGCGCTGGCAAAGCCAATCACCGAACCGGTCGCCTGCTTGTGGCGCGAGACCGCCGCCGGATCGAGGCCCCGCTCATGATAAATAGCCCCGAGTGAATCGCTGAGAGCCACAATTTTACAACCCTCATTATGGAAAAGACGAGCCGCTATGCTTCCGGCATTACCATATCCTTGAATGCTCACTCTGGCACCACGTAAGGGCATGCCGATCCGCTTTGCCGCCTGCCTGGTTACAAACAATACCCCGGTTGCCGTCGCGTCGTTGCGTCCCTCGCTGCCACCAATGGAGAGCGGCTTCCCGGTCACTACTGCGGGAATGGAAAAGCCTTTATGCATAGAATAAGTATCCATGATCCAGGCCATGACCTGGGAATTGGTATTCATATCGGGGGCTGGAATATCGCTATGTGGACCGATGATGATTGATATTTCAGTGGCATAGCGGCGAGTCAGGCGTTCAAGTTCGGCTGGAGCCATATTTTTGGGGTTACAAATCACGCCGCCTTTTGCTCCGCCAAAGGGAATGCCAACCACCGCGCATTTCCACGCCATCCACATTGCCAGCGCCTTGACCTCATCAAGCGTCACATCAGGACCGTAACGAATGCCACCTTTGGCGGGACCACGATTGACGTTATGCTGCACCCGATAGCCTGTAAACGTCTTGATGCGTCCATTGTCAAGGCGCACCGGAAAATGGACCGTCAGTTCACGCTTGGGTCTGCGCAAGATCTCGCGCATATCTTCGGAGAGGCCAAGCTTCTCGGCGGCAATCTCAAACTGTTGCACCGCCATCTGGTAAGGATTAAAAGGAGACGCGCTGCCAGCACTGGCGGATGTAGACTTCACTTCGTTGTGCATAGTCAACATGCTACCTTTCATATGTAGTAGAGCATACACATTTTTGCTCTATTCTCATCGTCAATCATATATCGTTTTTACAATTTCTGCAAACACGCGTATACTCACAAACTCAGGAATAACTCGCTCTTTTCATGCCGCAACTTCTCCTTATACACGTTTCCATGTCATGAAAAAACGAGCCATCTTTTAAAAGATGACTCGTTTTGCTGTAGCTGGATGATCCTATGCTTGAGTCTCTCCCAGCTTTTTACGCAACAGCTCCTGCACAATATCTGCTCTGGCCTGTCCACGCGTTTGCTTCATCACCTGACCAACCAGGGATTGCAAAGCGTTGACCTTGCCGTTGCGGTAGACGCTCACGACTTTAGGGTTATTGGCGATGACCTCATCAATGATGCCTTCAAGCACAGACTGATCGGTGATCGGTGGCTTGATGCCCTTCTTCTTGACGATCTCTTCGGGCATCTCGCCGGAAGCAAAGGCATCGTCCAACACCTCCTTCGCTTGCTTGCCGGTGATCCGTTCGCCATCGAGGAGATCGAGCAGGTTCACCAGAGCAACAGGCGCAAGCGGGCTATTTTCAATCGCAATAGCGTTGGCTTTGAGCAGGCGTACGACCTCACTCAGCAGCCAGTTGCTGGCAGCTTTGGCCCGGGCGTTGCGATCCTTGACTTGCGAGGCCGCCATCACGCGCTCAAAGTAATCGCCCAGCGCCTTATCTTCCGTCATCACATTCGCATCCTGAACGGAGAGACCATACTCGCTCTGATAGCGGGCGCGACGACCATCGGGCAGTTCTGGCAGGCTGGCGCGTATCTCCTCTACCTGCTCCCGGCTAATCAACAGCGGCGGGAGATCTGGTTCCGGGAAGTAGCGATAGTCATCAGCATACTCTTTGACGCGCTGTAAGACTGTGATTCCTTTATTCTCTATCCAGCCGCGCGTCTCCTGGCGGATCTTGCCACCATCGCGAATAACGGCGATTTGACGCCGCGCCTCGTATTCTAGCGCACGCTCGACCGCGCGGAAACTGTTCATATTTTTAATTTCCGTCTTCACGCCCAGCTGTTGCTCGCCACGAGGACGCACCGAAACGTTTGCATCGCAGCGCAGGCTCCCCTCCTCCATTTTGCCAGAGGCCACGCCCAGATAGATCAGGATCTCACGCAGCTTTTGCATATAGAGCCGTGCCTCTTCCGGGCTGCGCATATCAGGCTCGCTCACAATCTCCATCAACGGCGTTCCTGCGCGGTTCACATCGATCAGACTATACCCTTCGTGATGGAGCAGGCGGGCGGTATCTTCTTCAAGATGAACGCGGGTAATCCCGACCTGTTTTTCGCGACCATGCAAGTCAATCATCAGATATCCGTTGCGGCTGAGAGGAATATCGTACTGCGAAATTTGGTAGCCCTTCATCAGATCGGGATAGGGATAGCTCTTACGGTCAAATTTAGAATACTCAGGGATCGAGCAATTCAGCGCCAGCGCCGTCATAATCGTATAGATCACAGCACTCTGATTAATCACTGGCATTACACCGGGCATACCCATGCAGACGGGACAGACATGAGTATTGGGAGCGGCATTAGCATAGCCAGTACTGCAGGAACAGAACATCTTACTCTTTGTAAGGAGTTGTGAGTGGACTTCAAGGCCGATTACCACCTCGAAATCGGTATCAATAGGTGAATATGTCGTTGTTGTCATGCTCACTCTCAGTCTTCTTTTACCTTATTTATCTAACCCACACGCGTGCGTGATTGTCACCATGTTTTGCTGTAAGTCTAGCCCTTTCCGCGTGTTTCGTCAATGGGATCAAGCCATAAAATTTTTTCACAACTGAAGAAGCATGAGGCATTTTCAATGACGGGGATAGCATTCGTGCAAAAAGGACAGCGCCACGCCAGGCAGGATATCCCAAATTGTCCGAGTGGTCAGTTTTATTTAGCAGATAGGTAATAAGTATCAGGGATGTTGCCGAAACCAGAAACGATGGTAATCTAAGATAAGAGAAACGTAGTGCATTTACAGTGTTTTCTTGTTTATACAGAGCTTGCCAATGCTCATCTGTTGTGGTAGACTGCATATACAGGCCATAATATAGCCTGTAACGGGTAGTCATAGTCTATCCTGTGTGGCATATCTTCCACACGAACCAGAATATGGTGGTATCTAGCATACCATATAGTATGGAACTATGTTTCCCATTGCCTCCAAACATGAGCATGCTATCCTTTACCTGTGCCGTAAGATTTTGATGGAACAAAACAGATAATCAAGCGCAGGGAGAAGATGAGCAAGATAACACGATCACCATTTCTTTAGATAGGATACCTGGAAAGCTGGCAAGCCATCTCTCATCCACCTGTAACCAGAGAGTATCTCTCATCTCAAGAAGGTATCGTGTTTTGTGTGTGCGAAGTGTTATAAATTACGGTATACTATCCCCGGCGGTAGTCAGTGACTACTAGAAATTTCGGAGCGTGCAGGTAGTGGCGCGTACGAGCGGGCAGGAGAGCTAGTAGATATGTCCCTAATCAACATGGCAAAACGAGAGATCAATTGTAAAATTGTCTATTACGGTATTGGCCTCTGTGGAAAGACAACCAACCTCCACTATATCCACCAGGCGGTCAA
>JAICIM010000328.1 GCA_025928885.1 Ktedonobacteraceae bacterium
ACCTCGATCGACTGCTGGGAGAAGCGAGGCCGCAAGGGCTATGCCTTCCTGATCGGTGACGAAAAAGCCTATGCCGCCGTCAACAAGCAACAGGTAGAAAAGCTGATTGGCGATACATTGGAAGAAAACATTGCTTTGCGGCAAATCATTGCTGAAGTGCAGCGCCGCTACCATTTCTTCTTCATCTTTCCGCGCAATGCCAGCCACGGTAGAGATAAGGATATTCAAAACTTCTGGCGCGATCTGCTCGGCCAGAACGTCATCTTCCTCGACGACGAGAACGCGGTCAGCGAGACCATCGCTCTGACCATCGGCCTGACGGAGGATGCGATCAATCTGGCCGAGGGCGAGAAAGATCTGAGCGATGCCGGTGCCAGTGCTAGCGCTATCAAAGCAGCTGCCAGAGCGCTTGGAGGCTACGCAGGTAGCAAAAGCGCCGTCGCCACAATCGGTGAGGCGCTCCCCAATCTCGACAGCGACGGACCATCGGGAACTGAGCGACTGTAAACAAAAAAGATCATTGTCAATCCTCGCTGATAAAGCGTTTTGTCAGGGAGGATTGACAAATTTCTTATTTCTGATGCAAGGAAAACCTTTTCAGTTCTCTTCATTTGAGAGCAAAGCGGCCTCTTGTTCACCACCAGACGTTTGCTCTTTCGCCTGATACCTCTGAAGAAGCGGAAGAGCGATCCGTATACAAACAATGGCGAGGATAGTAATAAGCGAAGCTGAGGCATAGACTTGAAAATGCCCCCACGCTGTGTAGATGAAACCGCCAATGAGTGGTCCGGCAACCCATCCAAGCGATTGCAACGCTTGCGTCGCACCACTTACACGACCTTGTTCGTGCTGTCCAACCATTTCAGAGATGAGACCGCGCAGAGCATTTTCAACAAGGCTCCCTGAACCTGCGAAGAGTATAATACCGGCAAGCAAGAGAATTGGCGTGGCAAGAAACGCGATGGAACCAAGCACAAGGTAGCTGATGCCGACCAGCACTAAGGCTATGAGACCGAGACGGATGTTTCCCAGCCTTGTCAGGAACCAGCTCACCAGCACACCCTGGACGAGAATATCTACCGCGCCGAGCACGGTGATCACGAGACTGGCCTGCGTGGCGTTGAAGCCGAGGCTATCTTTCATCAAGACGGTGAACGTCGCCTGCAACATGCCCACCGGGAAAGCGTACAGGAACCAGGCCAGCAATAACCACCGTATGTTTGCCCAACGAAATGCGGACGCCAGTTGTTTCAAGGGATTCAGTTCATTTAGCGAAATGGAGGTGATGCGGTGCTCGTTGTTCAAACTCTCTGGTAACACGAAATACCCCCAGACGAGGGTAAACAGGAGAAGGCCGGCAGCGGCAAGAAACGGGGCGCGATCGTTGATCGTTGCTAGCAGTCCACCAAGCACAGGGCCAATGAGAGAACCAACACCTGCCGCACTGCCCAGCAGACCAAAGTACTTGCCACGGTCCTTTGGTTCCGTGAGATCAGCGACATAGCCAAACAAGACACTGATGTTGCCGCCTGTTAAGCCATCGATGATGCGTCCGAGGAAGAGCAACCAGAGCGCACCGCCCAGGCCCAGGATGAGATAGCCAAACGCGGAACCAAGCAGACAGATGAAAAGAATGGGGCGTCGCCCAAAACGGTCGCTCAGAACGCCTAAACCGGGCGCGGCGATCAACTGGCAGATCCCATAGGTTGCGGTCAGCCATCCCACGATGACGGCGAGATTATTCGGATGAGCCAGGTACTGGAGCGTGAGAAACGGAACAATAGGTATAATGATCGTTATACCCATCGTATTCAAAAGAGCGATAACGAGAAGAAGCACGAGAGACGTGCGCCCTACGGATGTGTTCGTAGGACCGACTGATTTGGTCATGGAGGTGTTCTACCTTTTCAAGAAATTCTGTCCTACTCCTTCATAGGTGGAGGAATAGGATGAATCTTTTCAAACAAGTTCCAGCTTTCTCGCGCGGTAGATACGCTGCACACCTGTTTACGAACTGTGTTCACGGAGGAGATGAAATGGGGAGTGGTAGAGCTTATACTGCTGCTCTCTCTCCTCGCCGTGGGCCACATGCGGCATGAACACATTCGTACGATGAGCAAAAGCGCTGACAGTGAACATGGGTTGGAGGAGTTGCCAACGCTTCACCTTTGCTTCATCGATATATTTGCTGTGATATATGGCTATTTGCCTTTTGAAAAGATGTCCTTACTTTAGCACAGAGCGTTTCTGTCTGTCAAGCGTCAATCCACTCGGCATCTTACAATCGACCGTTTGCTGGCGAGAGCGTAGCATTGCCGGATTGTACTGCTACGTGAGAGAGGGAAAAAAGACATGGAAGTCCTCGATAATAATGAGCAAGAACATACAAGACATCTCCCAAAACTCTTGTTAACATAGTTCGTGTGTAGGGAAAGAACGTGTGTGTGATCTGAAACCCCTGCTCCCTGCACGCTTTTGCGCTCAGCAAGCGGCAACTGAAATGCTGGATCAGCTGCTTCTTGCCTGAGCGCAAAGCATCTCTCCTTGACGACAGGTGCATGGGAAATCGTAGCATGTTATACTGGGAAAATCGAGTCACATGCCACGACCACACAATGGAGTACACAGCCCATGCAGATAGATCAAGAACTTGTCTTACGTCCTTTACGCAAAAAAGAGATTGCCCTGCTGCCGCCCGGAGCCAGGCCCGGTGATCATCGCACCCGCTTCTATCTCCAGGAGGGAGGCACGGTCCTCTACCTGATCGCCTGGCTTGGCTCTACCGCCGTCGGTCACCTGCTGCTGACCTGGGAGGGCGAGACGCGCGAACCGATGGGATCGCATCTGGTGCGCTGTCCGCACCTTTCCGATTTCAATGTGTTGCCCGAATATCGCTCTCACGGCATCGGCACCCACATGTTGGAGCATATAGAGCAGCTCGTGCAGGAACGGGAATATCAGCGGATAGGACTGGGGGTTGGTGTGAACAACCTGCGTGCTCGCGCCCTCTACGCGCGTCACGGCTATCAAGATTCGGGACTGGGCGAGTATATGGCTTCCTGGTCATGGATCGACGAGCAGGGGCAGGAGTATCTTGCCATCGAGCGCTGCCTGTATCTCGTCAAAGCGCTCGACAGGCGCGAACAAATAGGCTACAATGCGGATATACTCAACGATCCAGAAATCAGGAAAGACGTGTAATACAGAAAGAAAGAGATCAAGCGCGTGCTACTCGAACTTGCCATCGGCGATGCATATGGAGCAGGCTTTGAATATGCGGATATAGCCCTCATTCGCAAGCATAACAATCTCAACAGCTATAGTAGGCATCCCCGCCATAATATTCAGCGCGGCGCATATACCGACGACACCCAGATGACTCTGGCAATCGCCGAAGCCATTGTATCGGATGAGCCGTGGACACCGGAGATACTGGCGCGGCGCTTTGTCGAGGCGTTTCAGCGCGACCCACGCGAGGGCTACGCGGGCGGCTTCTACCGCTTCTTGCAGCAGGTACACGATGGCGAACAATTTTTGCGCGAGATCAGGCCGGACAGCGACAAGAGCGGGGCCGCCATGCGTGCCGCACCGATCGGCATCTATCCAACGATTGCGCTGGTCAGCGAGCGCTGCACCATCCAGGCCGCGCTTACCCACAACACGCGTGATGGCATCGACGCCGCCGTCGCAGCTGCGTTGATGACGCACTACTTTCTCTACCAGCTCGGCCCCAAAAAAGCGCTCGGCACCTTTCTCAATGAGCAGGTCGGCGGGCGCGACTGGTCTGCTCCCTGGCGCGGCAAAGTTGGCTCAAAAGGCTGGATGAGTGTGCGGGCGGCGATCACCGCTCTCATCAATAGCGAGAGCATGAGCGGACTGCTCAAAAGCTGCATCGACTTCTCCGGCGATGTCGATACGGTCGCTACCATCGCGCTTGCCGCCGGCTCCTGTTGCCCTGAACTGGCTCAGGACCTCCCCGCACACCTGATCGACAAGCTCGAAAACGGCTCCTATGGTCGAGATTATATTCGTGAGTTGGATGAGCGGCTGCTGGTTTTTCAGGCATGATTGAGCATTACAGCCCCGCCCATAGGCTCACCAATACTCGGGCTTCAATACCTTCTAGTCGGGCTACCTCGTCCTGTCCATCCATACTCGTGACCTTCATATGAACTTGACTGAGGTCTATGCCCAACCTTTCGGCAATGTTTCGTTGCATCTCAGGCAGGCGCTTTTTCATGCGTGGCTGTTCGCCACAGAGAATGGTTACGTCTATTGTACCAATAATAAGATGTTCAGGTATGATAAGACGGAGGCGCATATCCGCAAGATAGTCAATTGATCGCACATTGGTTTCTCCTTTATCAGGGAACCAATCATCAATATCTCCCTGATTCACCGCAGCGGCTAGCGCCATTACAATCGCATGGGCGACGACATCGCCGTCGCTGCGTCTGGTGTTTGGACCTTTAGGAAACGCCTCAAATGTGACACCAGCTAGCGTCAGATTTCTTCCTTCCGCAAAGGCATGAAAATCTGAGGCAAATGTGAGCCGTTGTTTCCTGGCAAGAGTAAGTGCTAATTCTCGCACCAGTTCTGCCCGTGTGGCTTCATCAAATACTGTCATTTGCTGGCCCCCTCATCTAAATCATATGAGTATTCAAACTCATGCAACGCACTATTCGCTACAATATGGGTGTACTCAAATACTATTTTATTGTCTCCTTGCACCCAACGATCCATATCAACTACAGGTTGGCCTCTTGAGATATTGAGGAAGCTGGCTTCCTGGGCAGATGGCATACGGGAATTAAGGTGCTCTCTGGCATGCGCCGCTCTCACTCCTGTATGTTTCCATAACCACTTGAAAAGTGGAATATAACCATCATCTTTCCCCACTAGATCGCCTAGTAAAGAAGCAAGATAGTAGCTATCTAGAATACGATAGGGAACACGATCCACTAGATGGATGCGATAACGGCGTAAAACCGGAGTATCAGGCGCTATGCCCATCTTTTCACCTAAATCATTTCCAGCCTGGATGATTGATGAGGGTTCGATGAAACGAACAAGGGTTTGTCTTCCCTGATGCTCCATTGCGCGAATAAACGAACCTGATTGTTTTAATTCAGGGCCGCTTGCAATGATCGCTTTTGTACTTGAAGAGCGTACAAACGCGCCTCCTCTCGGAACGGTATCTACAAGATTTTCCGCCTGAAGCCTTAATAGAGCCGCTCGAATAGTGACTCTACTAACATGTAATTCGTCTGCTAATTCTCGCTCCGATGGTAGGCGTTGACCTGCGACGTAACTCCCTTGAGCAATACGCTTGTTTATTTCCTCTACAACCTCATCGATTTTTGTGTCTTTTTCTGACGGCATATGTTTTACCAGCCCTTTCAGCGCAAATACTGGTAGTTACCAGAGATATACCACTATACTACCATATTGTAACACAATCAATCAAAATGATATTTGGTATCGACTACTGGTAAGTACCAGATTATACTGTGAGCAGATGATGCCTGTAGTTCCCTTTAGACTATCTAATAAGATATCTATCTCAAGGAGTTTATTGCTATGACAACATATAATGAGGACGGGATGACAGCCTTACGTAGTGAGCATGGAGACGTGGGAGAGACTGATATGCCCTGCCTGTCGCTGGCTCTTTCCGATCGGCTGGTGCTGGCAAAGATGGTTCAATCCTTTTTATCAGCGATGCGACAGAAGCCACTGCCCGCTTCGGATCAGGAGGCAGCGACCTGCACAGCAGCGTTTGAGCGCCTGGAACGCCTGCAACAACAGCTCGTTTCGGTTGAGCAGGGACACACGCTCGTTCTGCGCCTGGACGATTTGCACGCTCTTCATGGAGCTTTAATGCTCTTCTCGGTGTACCTGATCCTTGAAACGCCAAAATCAGAGCGACGCGACATGATTATAGAGGCGTTATGGGAGATGCGCAGCCACCTGACACAAATACACAATAATCGGTTTCGCCTCAACTAAGAGTGTTGCAACAATTCAAACGCCTGTGTAATAAACCAGCGATGCTCCTCGCGCCACCTCTTTTCAACCACAGGATCATTGGCCCATTCTGAGAGGCGCAGGGCTGGCTTGAGCGCGGCATAGAGGTCCCAATAGGGGAGCAGCGTTGTATCAATGCTGGTTTTGGCGCGATAGCTTGCGGTGAAGTGCTGCATGGCGTCGCGGCCAAAGGCCCACAGCACCTCTAGCCGACTGTTGGCAAGATCGCTGAGCGGGTCGCCAAACCGTGCGTCCTCCCAATCGATGACGCCAACAAGCCGCCCATCTCGCCATAAGATGTTGCCGGGCCAGAAATCGCCATGCAGCAACACCGGGCGGTTGCGCAGTGGCAAGGGGCCAGCCGCCTTCAGCACATCGCGGATATGCCCCTCGTCTAACGAATCGTCGAGCCGGGCCGGGCGCGTCCT
Source organism: Ktedonobacteraceae bacterium (assembly GCA_025928885.1). Lineage (GTDB taxonomy): Bacteria > Chloroflexota > Ktedonobacteria > Ktedonobacterales > Ktedonobacteraceae > JAICIM01. The sequence goes on from JAICIM010000328.1 coordinate 6,456, forward strand.
TAGCTTGCCATTGTAGAGCTTCTCCTGTTGAGGCAAAAAAGAGCAATCGTGTTGGGAACCGTCCAGCTCGTGAATACGCGCCAGTTGCCCCGCGAGCTGAGGGATCAGGTCCGGCACGGCATCGAGTGAGAAGATAGCTTCACCCTCGATATATTCGATGACGATATATGGAATGGGAAAAATCTCGCAGGATTGGTCGAGATAATACGGCTCCGGCGTCGGCAAACCAGCAGCGTGCAGCAGCCGTAGCAACTTAAACTCATCTGCTGCAATCTGCGGATTCTGTGCGCGATCCACCTCGCCATGTTGACGTACCAGCAACTTTTTCGTTTGACCGCCTGCCTGCTCGATTTCTAAAGCCATCACCTGCGCCGAAACACCGCCTTCCAGCTTCCATGCTCGAACCAGCAAGGCTTCAGGATCAAACTTTTCCATGATTTGTATATACTTTTTTACATCTCCTGCTGGTATCATTCAACTGTTTCCTTATTATATTTGTTGCACCTCAACCCAGGCGTCATAGCTGGCCTGCCCACCGGGAATGCCCGGCACGATATCGTTGGCGACAAGCGGGACGATCTGGCTGTTGCTGGTGACGCGGTTGATGCCGGACCAGCCATCGCGCATCCAGACGGCACCCTGAATTACATCATCGGTGACGTGTGCCTTCGCCTCAAATTGTCCACGCTCATTGGCGATTATGATCGCGGCACCGTTCGCTATGTTCCGCTGTTGCGCGTCTTGTGGATGTATCCATAACAGCGGCTCCGGGTTGGCTCTGGCAAGGGTCGGGAGCGCCTGTCCCTCGTCGAAGAAGGAATGGAAGGCCGTGAGCGTGCGCCCCTGGCAGAAGCGGAGCGGATACCCTTCGCGCTGCGGTGCCGTGTAGGATGGCAGCGGCGAGAGTCCAACCTGACGAGCGCGTTCGCTCCAAAACTCGATCTTGTGCGATGGCGTCTGGAAGTTGCCTGCACGATATGCGACATGTGCGAGGCCGTTTTTCTGCCAGTAGCCGCCACGCCTGCGCAGTTCGGCAACCGTCAGCGGCTCCCCGTCTTCGGTCTTCTGTGCTGCGAGTAGAGCGTTGACATACGCCTCTTCGTCCTGCCAGGGGTAGAAGTTGGCGAGATCGAGCCGCTCGGCAAGGTCGCGCAGAATAGTGCTGAGGGTACGACATTCGCCCTCGGGCCTCAATGCTTGCTCCATCAGATAGATGTGCGTGCCGGTCTGCTTCAGACCGATATCCTCCAACCACGCGGTCGCGGGCAAGACCAGATCGGCGTAGCGACGCATCGACTCGTTCATAAAGAGGTCGTACGCGACGATCAGCTTCATCTGCGCCAGCCCGCGCCCGATCTCGTTGGCATCGGCGAACGATGAGAGAATGTTGCTGCCAAACAGGAATAGCACATCAATGCGACCGGCGTTAAACGCCTCGCTGATGGCCGTCATATGGCTGGGAATGGCCGCCTCATGGGGTAAGCGCTCGGTGATATC
>JAICIM010000181.1 GCA_025928885.1 Ktedonobacteraceae bacterium
GGGCTGGCAATCCCTTTCAAAACGAGCGCCAGCTTCCAGGCCAGATTGTGCGCGTCGGCAATGCCTGTGTTGGCTCCATATCCACCTGTGGGCGGCATGACATGGGCGGCATCTCCCACAAGGAAGATTCGACCCCGCTGGAAACGCTCTGCGACAAAAGCTGCCAGTTCCCAGGATCTCCGGCTCACGATCTCAACGTCAAGCTGCGGATCTCCCACCGCTGAGCGAACCAGTTCTTGGCAGTGAGCATCGGTAAACGTGGCTTTGCTTTCGCCTTTTGCTGGATCATAGGGAACGTTCACCATCCCACCCAATCCGTCGGGAGAGGCACCAATTGCACCTCCCTGGATCTGCGAATTGGTGACATAGCAGAAGAAGATGGGGCGTCCGCGTAAGGCGGGCCGTAGATCGGCCTTGAAAATGATAAACATCTGATGCGCCAGCGTGCCAGGGCCATGCGTGGCGATGCCGAGATGATGGCGCAGCGAACTGTCGTTGCCATCGGCGGCAACAAGGTACTGAGCGCGAACCGTCCGCACCTCCCCACTTGAGTTATCACGAATAGTGGCTGTTACCCCGTCAGCATCTTGTTCGCTTGACAGAAGCTGTGTGTTGAAGCGCAGATCCCCGCCAAACTGTTCGGCATGAGTGCGTAGAATTGGCTCTAGTCGATCTTGCGTGATAAAGCTCATCTTTGTCGGGCTGGCGGGACTGTCGAAATCGCTCACATTTTGCGTATATGAGCTGAGTTCCTTCCCCATCAGGCTCTCTACCTGCAAGATCATGACGCTGCTCTCTCGCCTCGGCTCTGCCTGTTGAATAGCCGGTTCCACGCCGAAGGCCCGATACAACTCCATTGTGCGCGGATTGAAGCCGGAGGCACGTGTGAAGGGGGAGACGCCTGGATGACGCTCCACCAGCAGACAGCGGATACCCTGCCCCGATAAAAAGAGGGCCGTAGAGAGACCCACCAGACTGCCACCAACGATCAAGACCGGAACGCTTTCATCATAGTGCTGTGTACTCATGTAATAGATCCTTTCTTCATCGGCTTATGACAAAAATCATCATTGCTATGGTAAGAATTTGATGTTACGAGACAATTTATACCATTACCATAGTGATATGTCAATATGATATATCGCAGAAATTTCAGAATATTGCGAAGAATTACCAGAAGGAGAGAGAATTTTAGCTAGGACCAGGGAGCAGTGAGTGCTGTCCCTGGTCCTATGGATAGCGACAGAGGGATGGTTGTAGAGAGTGCGTCAGGCGAGAGTCTTGCTGGTTCTTTGTAAAGGGAGAGGCGCGAGTGGCATGATCAGGGCGTTGGGAGCAGGTGTGTGCGCGGTTTGTCACAGGACTCACGCACCACAAGCGAGGTCGAAAGCTCTACATGGTTGGAGTCCAGGGGCAGGCCAGCGATCAGGCGCAGGAGCATCCCGGTTGCCATGCGGCCCATTTCGATCAACGGTTGGTGGATCGTCGTCAGCGGCGGGGCCATCTGAGCCGTATACATTACGTCGTCAAAACCGATTACGCTCATATCCTCGGGAATGCGAATATTGCGTTTGTATAGCGCCTGATAGACACCAGCGGCTTGTGCATCATTGCCGGTAAAGATTGCGGTGGGCGGATCAGGTTGATTGAGCAGGGTGAACGTTTGCTCAATGCCATTACCCAATAAATAATTCCCTTCACAAATGAGAGCCGGATCGATCCCAATGCGGGCCTGCTCCAGCGCCTCACGATAGCCAGCCAGACGTGCGCGAGAGGTGGTCAGGTGCAGCGGGCCGGTAATAATGCCGATGCGACGATGGCCGAGGGAGATCAAATATTCCGTCGCTGTGTAGCCGCCCAGCCAGATCGTCGAGCCAATTGTGGGAAATGTGGTGGTTGGCTCGTTGCGGTCCCCAATCGCCACAAACGGAATATTCTGCTCCATCAATGCATTAGGAATGCCCACGCGTTCGTAGGGGAGCAGAAGCAGCACGCCATCCGTTGAACGATCGAGCAAACGCCGCAGCCAGAGTAGCTCTGTATCCTCGTTTTCGTGGGTAGCAAAGACCGTCAGGCGGTGTCCACTTTCTTCGAGCGCATCCTGAACGCCATGCATGATCCCCAGGTCATAGCCACCCTCCAGGCGCATAATCACGAGATCGATCGTCCCGCTCTGTCCCTTGCGCAGGTGGCGAGCCGCATGGTTCTGCACGTAGTCGTTCTGCTCGATTAAGCGCTGGATACGCGCCCGCGTTTGCGCACCAACTCCAGGAAGTTGATTCAAGACTTTCGAGACGGTCGTCGTAGAAACCCCGGCTTCTTTCGCGATTTCCACCATAGTTAAACGTTTACTCTGTTTTGACTCCTGGGCCATGCGCTCTCTCCCCGCTGTAAGGTAACAATCACTCAATATGTTGCGTCAATCGTACCATGTTTTTTTTCAAATTGTCAATATTCTTCCCGCAAAAAGAGCTTGCCTGTGCGCTATTGAAGGGAGATGAAGCAGGAATTCGCGTGGAGAAACAAATTTTGGAAAAAAGCACGCTTTACCCTTGACATTTACAAATTTCTATGCTACCTTTCTTTGCAGAAAGACAAGGTAAACGTTACCCTTAATTAACCTTTCGTCAATGTTCGACGAGCATATCTTTGAGGAGGTTGACAGGCTATGACGCTGTTTCCTTCAAAGCAAACCGGCTACCTATTTCCCAGCATATTTTCGTTTCCCCCTGGCGTGATTGTCTGTACAGGCTCCCGCTATACGCGTCCTGCCCGCAGATGATGCGCCTTTTTCGTCGCCCTTATCCCTGATTTCCGTCGTTTCGTTAGACCTGGAACATAGCACATTTATTATTCGTTACCAGTTCGTCATGTCAGTGCTTTTATTTTTGAACGTGCTCACGACATGACGTAAGAACGACATGCTCACTTTCAAGGAGGATTTTCATGAGTACACAGACTGGACTATTGCTCAATCGGCGACGTTTTTTACAGGGGAGCGCGGCTTTAGGTGTTGGGGCGCTAGGTTTGGACGTGCTGGCGGCGTGCGGTGGTGCCGCTCCTGCAACGCCCGGAGTGGCAAGCGCAACGGTTAATACGTTGCCCCCCAATACCAATCCCGGTGCTCAATATGTCTTTAAGCAGGTCATCAAGCAGTTTGAGCAGAGCCATCCCAACGAAAAAATTGTCGGCAAAACCGCTCCCTATGATCCAGCGACCTTTTTCACCAGAGTCGCGGCTGGACAGGCGGAGGATGCAACCCAGACCTATTTTACCGAGCCGCCGCTGATGATCTCCAAACATGTCGTGGCAGACATTACCACGCTGGCGAAGGGCTGGCAGTACTGGAGCAGCTACAATCCGGGCATTGTCTCAATTGCCACCGATCCCGCGACGGGGAAAATTTATGGTGTCCCTCAGAACGGCTATGCACTCGGTCTCTTTTACAACCGCAAGCTGTTTTCGGCGGCTGGACTCAATCCCGACAAGCCCCCCGCTACCTGGGAAGAGTTTCGCAGTGCGGCCAAAGCGCTGACCACAGCATCGGTTGCCGGGTATGCCGAGCCAAGCATCAGCAATCAGGGCGGATGGCGCTTCACCAACTGGATGTACTCTGCTGGTGGCGATATGCAGTCGGCAGACGGCACGAAGGCGACGTTCAATAGCGAGAAGGGCGTCTCTGTGCTTCAGTTGCTCAAGACAATGCGCTTTACTGACAAATCCTTGACCAAACAACAGGGCTACGTGCAGGATAATATTCTACAGTTGCTGGCGACCGGCAAGGTGGCAATGGCGATCATGGCTCCCGACCAGTTGAATCCGATGAAGTCGGTCTATGGAGCTGATCTCACCAACTTTGGCATTGGAGCCATGCCACAAAATGGCGGCAATGCAGCGCTGACCGGCGGCAATATTTTCGTGTTCAATCCGAAATCGTCTCAGGAAGTGATTAAAGCTGCCTTTGACTATGTGTTATACAGCAACTTCGATCTGAATTTGTTGGAGAGCAGTCTGGCACAGCAGGCGGCGAACGGGCAGGTTGTGGGCGCTCCCACCAGCGTACTCTTTACCGGCGATTTCCAGAAACAGATCCAGGCGTTGAACGCCAAATACGCCACCGTGCCGCTGCAAAACTACGCCTCGTTTATTAACTCGACCGTTGCGCTCCGTCCCGAACCACGTAAGGAGACGCAAAAGATGTACGCAGCGCTTGATCCAGCGGTTCAGGCGGTGTTGAGCGATCAGAACGCTGATCCGCAGAAGCTGCTGAATCAGGCGGCGCAGCAGTTCCAGCAGGTGCTTGATCAGGCCGCCTCCTGACGGCAATGGTGAGGGGAAGCTGTAGTCTGTTCAGCAGCATGCAGCTTCCTGAGAAGGAGTTTTGTATGCAACGTTCATCGTCCTCACCATTTCCTGCCCCTCTACAGAAGTCGCGCGTGCCGGTTTTGCTGGAGCAGAGGAGTGGAGCGATGACCCTGAAAGAGCGGCGCACTCCGCAGAGGTGGAGGCAAACCATGCGGCGCAGTCTCAGCGGCTATCTTTTTCTGTTGCCTGCCTTGCTGACCTTCGCGCTCTTTGTCTGGTATCCCGTTATCTCTGGCTTTTTGATGAGCTTTCAGAATGTGGATCTCATCAATTCTTCGCACTGGGTCGGCTTTGCCAATTATAAGCGCATTTTTTCAGATCCACTCTTCGGGGTGGCCTGGCGCAATACCCTGGCATTTACCCTCTATGCGCTGCTCTTTGGCTATTTTATCCCGATCATTCTGGCCTTGCTCATCAATGAGATGCGGCACGGCAAGGGCTTTTTTCGGCTGGCGTTCTACGTGCCGGTCATGTTGCCGCCGATTGTGACGGTCTTTCTCTGGCGCTGGATCTACAATCCCGACTCTGGCCTCTTGAATGCGTTGTTGAGCCTGATCCATCTGCCCGGCGGCTTATGGCTGGAGACGCCCGGAAGTGCGCTGCCGTCGTTGATGGTGATTGCCACCTGGAGCGCGGCAGGCTCGACGATGTTGATCTATCTGGCGGCGTTGCAGGGCATCTCGGCCTCGCTCTATGAGGCGGCGGAGATTGATGGTGCTGGCCTCTGGCGGCGGCTCTGGAATATTACGCTGCCGGGCATTCGTCCCATTATGTTGTTGATGCTCATTTTGCAGATTATTGGCACGATGCAGGTCTTTATCGAGCCATTTACGATTACCAGCGGCGGGCCACAAAACGCGACGATGAGTATCCTCCTCTTGATTTATAACTATGCGTTTCAGTACGCCGATTTTGGTGGGGCGAGCGCAATTGGGGTAATTCTGTTCCTGGTGCTGGCCGTCTTTGCGCTGATTTATATGCGTATGACCAATGAGTTGATGCAAGGAGATTAGTCTATGGCCCTCTCCCTCAAGCCTCCGTCGGGCGCAACGCCGCAGGATGAGAAGCCAGAACACCGCAGGCGAGCGCCGCTTGAAAACGCCAGCGAACGCACGCTCGTTTCGCCGCTGTCGCTGCGGCGTCCAACGGGGCGCGTCATCTACTGGTTGGTGTTTGCTGCGCTGTTACTCAGTACGTTGATCACGCTGGGGCCGCTGTACTGGATGTTTAGCGGGGCGTTGAAATCCAGCGCTGAGATTGTGCAGACGCCGCCGACCTTCTGGCCGGTGCATCCGGGTTGGGAGAACTATATCAACGCCTGGAATGTGCTCAACCTCCCGCTCTATTTTATCAATACGCTGCTGCTGGCGGTTGGTGCCGTACTCTTACAATTTCTGGTGGCGGCGACGGCGGCCTATGCGCTCTCGAAGCTGCGCCCGGCAGGAAAAAATATCATTCAATTTAGCTTTTTCAGTACGCTGATGGTGCCGCCGGTCGTCTATTTGATCCCGCAATTTGTAAATATCAGTTCGTTACCCCTCATTCACGTCTCGTTGATCAATAACTGGACAGGGGTGTGGTTGCCGGAAGCTGCGAATGCCTTTAATATTCTGGTGCTCAAAAGCTTCTTTGATAGTATCCCCAACGAGCTAACTGAGGCGGCACGTCTGGATGGGGCCAACGCGTGGCAACTGTTCACGCGAATTATTCTGCCGCTCTCACGTCCGGCTCTGGCTGTGGTAACCATCTTTACCATGATTGCCAGCTGGAAAGACTTTCTCTGGCCGCTGCTTGTGCTATCTGAGCCTGATGTGCAATCATTACAACTCGCGCTCTATTATGCGCAGGTCTCGAATGCGAATATGCCATTTGCTTATCTGATCGCGGGTCTGGCGCTGGCAAGCATTCCCCCCATTGTAGTGTTCTTACTGTTGCAGCGGCAGATCTTACGCGGCATTAGCCTGACCGGTTTGAAGGGGTAAGCTGGTGTGGCAGGCCAAATTTTACGGAACGGAAAGGAGGGAAAACGCGCTCGATTTTTCAAGCAGATCGGAGGTGCTACACGCGCTAACAGGCTGGCCGTGTGGTGCGTTATGAACTGAAGCCTGGAAAGGATTGATACAATGCAGGATGCAAAAAGACCAGGGCGTAGCAGGATTGGCAGGATGTTGATCCTGTTGATCCTGGTGATCGGAACGTTTGGTATGTTTGCGCTGGTCTCTCGTCCAGCCAGCGCTGCGAACGTGAAGAGCAACACGACGACCAGCGCCGCGCTCGGTGGCAGCGGAGCCTCTCTCCCCTTTACAGAACTCAAAGCACACGATGCCAGCACCAATGGCTCCATCATTGGCCCATCCTATACGCTGGGCAACGTCGCGTTTGACGCTGTAGACCATAAGGCGGTACAGTTGACCAAAGGGCAATACGTACAGTTTACCCTGCCACAGCAGGCCAATGCGCTGAATCTACGTTACAGTATTCCCGATTCATCTAGCGGTGGCGGCATTAGTGCCTCGCTGAGTATCTATATCAATGGGACAAAGCAGTCAAAGGATTTGCAGCTGACCTCCCAATATAGCTGGGTCTATGGGCCACCTGATTTCTCTAATTGTAACGGGACCGTCTGGTCAAACACGCCCGGTGGCACAGCTGCTCATCAGTTTGATGAAATGCATGTGATGTTGCCGCAGATGGCGCAGGGCGCGACGGTGAAGCTGCAGGTCGATTCGGAGAACACCGCTCCCTGGTATGCGCTCGATGTCGCCGACTTTGAGCAGGTCCCGAATGCTCTGACGCAGCCATCTGGCTCCCTTTCGGTTACTGCCGCACCATACAATGCCGATCCAACCGGGGCGACGAATGCGACGCAGGCGATTCAGAACGCCGTCAACGATGGCAAGGCGCAGGGGAAGACCATCTGGATTCCCCAGGGAACGTATTTAGTCACCAGCCACATTATGGTTGACAATGTGACCGTGACCGGTGCGGGAGCGTGGTACTCAATTCTCACCGGTGCTCCGGCGGGTGGTGGGAACGGCAATAATACAAACAATGGGACTGGCGTTGGTATCTATGGCAACGATGCCTATGATGGCAGTACCAGTTCAAATGTCAATCTGTCGGACTTTGCCATTGAGGGCCAGATCTCCAACCGCGTCGATTGTTTACAGGACAACGGCATTGGTGGCTCGTTGAACAGCTCGAAGATCTCCAATGTCTGGATCGAGCACACGAAGGTCGGCATGTGGTTTGATGGACCGTTCAGCGGTCTGGCGATCAGCAATGTGCGCATCGATAGTACACTTGCTGATGGTATCAACTTCCACCGCAACATCACAAACTCCAGCGTCTCCCAATCGCTTATACGTGGCACCGGCGATGATGGCCTTGCCATGTGGTCGTCCTCCGATAACGTAGCGGCGACCGGCGATAGCAACGATACGTTCGACCACAATACGGTGCAGTCTCCCTACGTCGCCAACGGCATCGCCATCTATGGCGGCAATGGCAACACCGTGACCAACAATGTGGTGGGCGGTTCGCAGTATCGCGGTGGCGGGATCATGCTGGATCGCCAGGATTTCGGCAACGCTACGGTCGCCTTTGCCGGTACAACGACGGTTTCCAATAACACCATTGCGTATACGGCAGGCAATGGCGATCAGGGCATCCAGCAGTTTGGTGGCTTGATGTTCTGGGCGGATAGTGGAGCTATCAACGCGCCTTTTACTGTGACGGGCAATGAGATTGATAACAGCCAGTATGTGGCAATCTCGTTTGATGGTGGCAATCCCATCAGCACCATTGCCATGAACAACATCAACATCAGCGGTTCGGAGTTTGCCTTTTCCAACAAGGTCAATACCATTACCGGATCGGCCACCAACGTTACGGCGAGCGGGCTGTCGGTGGGTGGCATGCAGAGCTGCGAGGGGTCTGGATCGTGGAATGTGACGACGGGATCTGGCAACACCGGTTGGAGTCCCACGCCGCAAACCTGTGGCTTCCCGACGAATCCACCGCCCTCGCCGACGCCCACAACTCAGTTACCGACGCCAACGCCAACCACGCCAACCACGCCAACACCGACGCCAACACCGACGCCTCCTCCCGGCGGCACGCTGGTGACGGCGATTAATGCTGGCGGGTCAGCGACGGGCAATTATGTAGCGGATGTTGACTTTAATCAGGGAAATTCTTTCTCGGACACATCAACATCGATCAATACCAGCGGCACCGGCAACCCGGCCCCGCAAGCAGTCTGGCAGACATGTCGCTGGAACGCCTCGTTTACCTACACTATCCCCAATCTGACGGCAGGCACCACCTACACCGTCGCGCTAGATTGGGCGGAACTGACGTGGCAGGCGGCGGGGCAGCGCAAGTTTAACGTGGCCATCAATGGCTCAACCGTCTTGAGCAGCTTTGATGTCTATGCCACGGTGGGATATAAGACTGCTTTGCGCAAGCAGTTCTCGACTACCGCCAACGGCAGTGGACAGATCGTAATTGTATTCTCGCAAGGAGGAGCGGACAATCCCTTTATCAGCGGTATTGAAATCTATCAACCAGCGGGCAGCGGCACACCGACGCCGACCCCATCGCCGACGCCGACGCCAACGCTGATCAAAGCGATCAACTCTGGTGGTGCGGCAACGGGCAGCTTTGTCGCGGACACGGGTTTTGATCAGGGGAACAGCTTTTCAGATACCTCATCTTCGATCAATACCGGTGGGGTGAGCAATGCCGCGCCGCAAGCGGTCTGGCAGACGTGTCGCTGGAACGCCTCGTTTACCTATACCCTGACCGGTTTGACAGCCGGGAACACCTATACGGTGAAGCTGGATTGGGCGGAGTTGACGTGGCAAGCGGCGGGACAGCGCAAGTTTAATGTGGCAATCAATGGTTCGACCGTTTTGAGTAGCTTCGATGTCTATGCCACCGGCGGCTATAAAACGGCTGTCCAGAAGAGCTTCACCGCAACTGCTAATAGCAGTGGACAGATCGTAATTGCTTTCTCGCAGGGGGGAGCGGACAATCCCTTTATCAGCGGTATAGAGCTGTATAAGTAACGCAGGGACGCTTATTGAAGAGAGTATGCAGAGCAGAGAAAGGAGGAAGCGCTTTGCATACTCTCTGCTTAGAAAACAATGGAAATCATAGGCAATAAAGATATATTGTTGTCAATGCTATTTTTACTTTTATCAATGTTTGAAAGGACGTACATGTATGGAGATGGCACCGCCAGCAAACGCAATCACCCGTAGATTTTCGTCTCCCCCGACTGGATATCAAGCGTTCGGCAATGCGAGGGTCGTGGCAACGGGCGACTCGCACGTGTGCTTGCATGCTGGCTCAGCCACGATTGAGGTGACTGTGCTAGCTCCAGATCTGTTTCGGGTGGGGATCTTCCCCGATGGGCGAGCCGTTAATTATGCTTCGGAGGCTGTTGTGGCGCAGGATTGGGATGTGGGAAGCGTGCGGATAGAGGAAGGGGAAGGGCAACTGACTATGAGTATAGCGGAGGCCAGCGCCCATATCGCGCTCGATGCGTTGCGTCTCAGTTTTAGCGATAAAGATGGGCGTGTCTTTGCCGCCGACGACCCGGTGATGAGGATGGGCTGGTTTCCTGAGTCTCCGGCGGGAAATGTTGATCTGGTCAATCCGGCGGCGATCCTGGGAACGCCGGTGCGCGTCTATAAACAGCATCTGCCGGGTGAGCACTATTTTGGCTGTGGTGAGCGCACCGGCGATCTGGACAAGACCGGCTCTCATCAACTCTTCTGGAATATTGATCCTCCACGCGGCCATACGGCGCTGCAAAATAACCTGTATGTTTCCATTCCGTTTACCCTGGTGCTGGACAATGAGCGGGCCTGGGGCCTGTTTCTCGATAGTACCGGTCAGGTGGAGTTTGATCTGTCTCGCGAAGATCCAGCGCGTTCGTGGTTTGAGGTTGCTCACGGTGATCTGGTCTATTATGTGTTTTGCGGGCCGACGCCGAGCGAGGTTGTGGGGCGCTATACCGACCTGACGGGCCATACCCCGCTCCCACCGCTCTGGTCGCTGGGTAACGGGCAGAGCCGTTTTAGCTATGAAACCGCTGAAGAGGTGCGTGCGCTGGCCCAGACGTTTCGTGAGCGCGATATTCCCTGCGACACTATTTATTTAGATATCGACACGCTTGATGGCTATCGCGTGTTCACCTGGGATAAAACACGTTTCCCCGATCCGGCGGGCCTCTTTGCCGAGTTGCGCGAGCTGGGATTTCATATAGTAAGTATTGTCGATGCCGGGGTCAAGGTTGACGAGCACTTCGCGATTTATATGGAGGGGCGTGAGCGTGACCTTTATTGTAAGACAGCGCAGGGAACGGATTATGAGAATGCCGTCTGGCCCGGCGTCTGTGTGTTTCCAGATTTTACTAACCCTGAGACGCGGAAGTGGTGGGGCGAAAAGCATCAGGCACTGCTCGATATGGGCGTTGCAGGCATCTGGTCTGACATGAACGAGCCAGCGCTCTTTATCCCTTTAAACTCGACTATGCCAGATGAAGTGGTGCATCCGGGCGGCGGGCGCACAAAGCTCCATCTTCGGGTTCACAATGCCTATGGCTCGTTGATGGTGCAGAGCGCCCGCGAGGGACTGTTGCAGTTGCGACCGGAGCAGCGCCCGTTTATTATCACTCGCGCTGGCTATGCCGGAGTGCAGCGCCATGCGCTGGTCTGGACCGGCGATAACTCTTCAACCTGGGAGCATCTGGCCCTGAGTCTGCCACAATTGCAAAAC
>JAICIM010000379.1 GCA_025928885.1 Ktedonobacteraceae bacterium
CGAACTGCTCACCTAAAGGAGGACCGTTATGGCATCATCAGCAATCAAACAAGCAAGGAACACACCGCGCCGTTCGCGTCCAGACGGTACTCAACGCGGCGAAACGCTGGCCGCGTACCTCTTCCTGGCACCGTATCTGATTGTGCTGGGAGTGTTCACGGTCTTTGTGGCGCTCTACGGCGTCGGCCTGAGCTTCTTCAAAATCGATATCGGCTTCACCACTCCGCAATTCATCGGCCTGCGCAACTATCAGGCTATCTTCAATCAGTTGTCATATGCCAGCGAGAGCGATTTCTGGATCTCGATCGTCAATATCATCAAATTTACGATCGTGGTCGTGATCGGCGAGACGATTATTGCACTGTTGATGGCCCTGCTGCTTCAGGCGATTAATCTCAAGACGCGAGGCATCTTCCGCACCATCCTCTACCTGCCAGCTGTGACCTCTTCCGTCGCTGTCGCGCTCATCTTTCTCTGGTTCTACAATCCCCAGGGCGTGATTAACTACCTGCTCTCCCTGGTTGGCATCGCCGGCCCTCACTGGCTGGAAGATCCCAACTTCGCGCTGCCAGCTCTGATGCTGCTCAACATATGGACAACTGCTGCTACCTTCATGCTCTACTTCCTGGCCGCCATTCAGGATCTCCCCAAAGATCTCTACGAGGCCGCCGAGGTTGATGGCGCGAACCGCTGGCACCTCTTCACCAACATCACGATCCCGCTGCTACGTCCATCGATCTTTCTGGTGGTGGCGTTAGGGACAATCGGTGCCTTCCAGATGTTTGATCAGGCCAAGTTTATGACCGATGGTGGCCCGCTCAGAAGCACGCTCACTCCGCTGCTGGAGATCTATAACGCCGCCTTCCGCGACAATCACTTCGGCTTAGCAACGGCCATGTCAGTACTGCTTTTCATCCTGATCTTTCTCGTTACCATTGCCCAGCGTCGCGTGATCGACGTGGATTACTAGAAGGAGGCTATGCATGGCACAGGTACAGGCACCAACGCAGGCCAATGTACGGCGCGTTGCAATTCCCGATCAGAACCAGCCGCGACGTACGTTTCGCTGGTTCAACATCTTCATCTATATCATGCTGGCCCTCTTTACGATCAGTTCGCTGGGGCCATTCATCTTCTCGTTTCTCTCGTCGTTCAAAACATTCTCACATATCCTGGATTTCCCGCCGACGCTCTTCCCACAGCCCTGGACGGGAACCAACTATCAGGCGCTGTTGAAAGAGTCGGACTTCTTACGCTGGCTGCTCAACTCGTTCATCTATGGCGCAGGGGCAGCTATCCTGAATGTGCTCTTCTCAGCAATGGCTGGCTATGCACTCTCACGGCTGCACTTCCGGGGCCGCGAGGTTATCTTCGTAGTAACTCTGGCTGTGATGATGATCCCCGTACCAGTCACCATCATCCCTCGCTTCCTGGTGATGAATAACCTGCATCTGATCAACACCTTTTTCGCGCTGTTCCTGCCGGTCATGGCTCAGCCCTTCTCCGTTTTCCTGATGGTGCAATTTATGAAGGGTCTGCCAAAAGAACTGGAAGAGGCGGCAATGCTGGATGGTGCCTCGCGCTGGACCATCTTTAGCCAGGTAATCCTTCCTCTGGTCAAGCCCGCGCTTACAGCAGTGGCGATCCTGAGCTTCCAGGCTGCGTGGAACGATTTTCTCTGGCCCCTGCTCGTCCTGGATACCAGCAATATGTACACATTGCCGCTGGGCATGTTCTACTTCCAGCACGCGCACTATACCGAATACAATCTGCTCATCGCCGGCTCGATGTTCAACACTATTCCAATGCTGGTCCTGTTCTTCATCTTCCAGCGCTACTTTATCGAGGGCGCAACCAGTTCGGCAGTCAAGGGATAATCATCACGACAGACACAGAAGAAGGCACCCCCACTGTTGAGGAGGTGCCTTCTTCTGTGTTGTATTTACTGCTACATTTGCTGCTGATATGGATGAGCCGTCGAGGACTGGCCGAACATGACACGGCCCCAGCGGCGCGGGCGCTGACCAAAGAGCAGGTACAGCAACGGCCCAAGAATGACGAAGGGCGGCATCAACCAGATGATCAGTAACCAGAGAACCTTACCTGTGGCCGAATGATCGTCGTCAAGCACCATCAGCGTTGCGATAATATGTCCCAACAGCGGGAAGAAGACGACGACAAGAAACAATATTGTATTAAAAAAGCACCCTCTATTGCCTGTCATTTTTAGCTCTCCTTATAGCAAAGTCATCTTTATGACTATTAATCGATCAAAAGCTTTATCACTATGGGCAAGCACTACAAAAGCTGCTTGCAGCATCTGAGAACTTCATCTATTGTCCTCTATAATACGTACGAGAGAGCGTTTTTGTTGCATATGGCCTGCCTACCCGGAGGCTTGTAGCCTGGAGGTCCATTCCTCTCTCTATAATGTTTGAACGCAAAGAGAGGCTCACGATCAAATGGGCATCACCTGTTCTCGCGCCAGTTTCGTTCTATAAAAGGGATGGTAAAATGGAAGATCGATCCTGCTCCAGGGGCGCTTTCGGCCCAGATTGCGCCGCCGTGCATCTGCACAATTTCGCGAACCGTCGGCAATTCCTGAATCGGCTGCTTCACTGCCTCCCCATCTGAGCGCGGACGATCTGTAAATAGTTGCTCCAACTCGGACGCAAGAATACCTGCACCATGATTGCGTATACTGATATGGACAAGATGGCCCTCAACCACGCTGCTTACGTAGATCTCGCCGCCGTCAGGAGAGTATTGCACGGCATGCTTGAGCAGGTGAGAGATAACGCCGATCAATTTTTTCCGATCTCCCATCAGCACTGGCAGGGCGCGAGCCAGTTGCAATCTGATGAGATGGTGCGTCGTCAGACGGAGGCGATTGACCACATCGACAAGAAGCGCGTTCAGGTCCAGCCAGCTCTGCTGGAGCCGTTTGCGTCCCGTTGCCAGCCAGCTAAATTCAAGCTGGTCGGCGATCAAATGCAGCAAACGTTGTGCATCCGCATAGATATCAAGAGCAAACTCTCTGGCATCGGTAAGGCCCGCACCATGATCGCGAATAGCTTTACTGGTTTCCTGAATAGAGAGAACGGTCGAGCGAAACTCGTTATTCATCATTGTTACAAAATCGCTTTTAATGGCATTGAGCCGCTCCAGTTCCGCATACACATCATTAAGCATCACCAGCGCCTGATCGCGCTCATGAATAACCTGCTGAAAAGCAATCATTAATGAGGCCATTCTGGTCACAACCTGGAGCAGGTAAGGATGCAACTCCTCCCTCTCCGCCTCATTTTGAAAAGAGGGCAACAGCAACAACAATCCCTCCAGCCGCTGCTCCGCACGGACCGGCACGATCAAACAGCGATCATAGCGCGTCTCTTCCTGGGGTGCCGGCACATCGAGCGAGAGCATATTGCCAGCTGAAAGATGCTCCAGCAGCGCCACATCATCACCTAAAAGAGCCAGCAAGCTTTCCCCTTCCAGACGTTGATGCCACTGCTCTTTATCCTCCACCGATGGCCCTATCACCAGCAGTGGATGCATGATTGCTGTCCCGCGCTCCAGACGTACTACGCTGAAATATCGGCAATTAATAAGGTAATGAGAGAGCCTGGCAGCCTCCTCCGGCTCTCCATCTAACGCACGCTTCCCCTGAAGAACTTCATTTTCAGGCACAAACATCTTGATCTCTTGCTGCAACGAACAAAACGCCTCGGACATAGCCAGCATAGTCTCCAACACTTCATGGATACGCTCCCTCTCTCCCTGAGCTGGATCATACTGCTCCTCTGCTGGCTTGTTCTCCGCAACCTCAGCTAAAATCACTGAGATGGCATGCTTCACAAGGTCGCCAGCACCTTTTCTCTTGTGCAAGATCTGCACTGATCGATCGCCTTCTCTCCTCATAATATTTTCACCATCCTACTGCTAGTGATGCTTTCTCTTAACAATTACTAAATCTTTTACTCGTCTCTTCCTACTGCCAGTGATGCTCCACCATAATAGGAGCGCTGGCAATAACCACCAGACCACCCTGTTCATTCGCCACAATCATGCTCGCCTCCGTCACCATTACATACTGATGCGGCGCAAGATCATAATTCGCGGCAAGTGGCGCTCCGGTCTCCTGATAGAGGACAAGATGTACCTGTACAGGAGACGCGCTCATATTTGCCAGCGCCAGCCCTCCCTGCATATCCTGATCAGAACAGATCTGCGGAGCATACCAGCCTGTCTCACCCTGGATGCTACCCATGATCGTGCTGCTCGTCCCCTGCGGCTCAAACATTGCCTTCATGAAAAATTCCTGCCGCTCCGCCACAATTGCCCCATCAGCCGTAATCTCAGTTGCATGGACAGCATCCTTGAGCACATCATTCACATGCACCTCTACCCGACTCATCCCCGGTATGCTGGCGCTCTGATCGCTCGTTTTTCCGTCGGCGGTCAGATAGCGAATATGAGCATGCGCGGCTTTGGGGGCGGGATTAGAGAGTACCAGCGTCTCAGCGTCGCCATCTGTTGTCTTCCCTGTTGCGAAATACCATGTTTTTTGCGGGGCCGTAACACCTGGAACCGCGCTGCCCCCGCTCCACGGACTCTGTACCAGATACTCTGCCCGCTCGACGACAACATCGGCGCTGGCGGTAATCGCCATCCCAAACTGCTGATTGGGCCGATCATCGTTAAGCACAAACGTCGAGCGAGACGCCGAAGGCAAGGTGTAGACGTTTTGCTCAGGTCGTGCTGCGCCGCTCTGCTCTGGTAAATAATGGACCGTCAGTACTGCCTGATCCGGCCCTGGATTCAGCACAGAGAGCAGCGTATTCCAACCAGCAGTGGTATTGCCTTCCGCAAAATACCAGGAACTGGCTGGCGCGGCCACGCCCTGGCTACGCGTCACCGCCTCAAACCCATCCTTCTGCGTGCTCATGATGCGCTCGGCCATGAATGGTTGATCGCCCTGCACCAACATGCTCACGCTCTGATTCGCCCCTGCTTCCTGATTAATGTTCAATATTTTGTGCGTCAGGGCTGCCAGCCGATACGTACGCACCCGGGCCAGCGCGTTTGGATAGTAGTACGTGATTGTAGTCGTTGCCGCTGCCTCCGCCAGATTCGTTAATGCAAGCTGCTCCATCGTTCCCTTGCCGGTATACCCTTCAGCAAAATAATATTGCCGTGCAGCTTCCCCCGCTGCTGCAACCAATACTTCGGTGGATGGCGTACCTGATGATGAGAAGTTGACAAGATGACTGTTACCAACTGGATCGAGGCTCTGCCCTTCGTCGTCTGTGGGAGATGCCACAACTGTTGCGGTAGCATTCACTTCACGCAGGGTCAGTCGCGCCATCTGTCCTTGCAAGCCGGGATTCACAATCAACACGACCATACTCACAGCGCTAACAAGAAATGCGCTCGCCCCTCCAATTAGACAAAAGTAGAGCTTGTGTTGCGGTTTCATCAGAATGAAGCTTCTTTCCAGAGCATCCCTGCAAAACTCTCTCCTATTCAATTCCATAACTGGTCAAAATTGTGCTCAGTTTTGTAGCAGTAAGTATCAGAAAAGTGTATTTTCCAGGCGTTGCTTTCAACATAGGTCGAACATGATGCTCAAACGGGAGGCTCGATTTCAGTATAAAAAGCTCTACCAAATAACAATAATTTAAATAAAAGCTAAAAATAAAGCTAGAGCAGGATATAGATGTATTTCTTCTATATCCTGCTCTAGCTAAAAAAAGATATTTACACAGACAGAAAGCGATTAGCGAGGTTCATCAGCAAGGGGCGATAGACCTGTTGATAGCCACCAGGAAACTGCACGACACGCCCACCCCATCCACGCTTAAAACGATAGACGCCAGCCATCGCCTCCGTCTCAGCATCGGTTTCGGGAATGCCACAGAAGTCGTAGAGCAGCGCTCCCCGTTGTCTGGCCCAACGCATCGCCTCCCACTGTAATAAATAATTGGGCATAAGGTGCCGCTGCTCATTGCTGGATGCCCCATAGAGATAGCTTGCCTGACGCCCAAAGACGCCTGCAAAGATACCAGCCAGCAGTTGCCCATCATGCTCAGCCAGCAACAATTGCACCTCATTGCGCGGATGAAAGAGTTCCCAGACGCGCACATAATAGTCGCAATCATGAATACCAAACTGGTCACGCTCGCCAGTCACCTGCAACAACTGATACCAGCGTCGCACCTCCGCTGGCGCATCGGCTACGCGGATCGTCACGCCCCGGCGTCCCGCCAGCCGCACATTGTAGCGCCACTTCTCCTTCATCTGCGCCAACAGCGTCTCTTCGTCCGGCGTCAGATCCAGCACAATCGTGCGGAGCGGCTGGATAGCAGGAACCGCGCTGGCTTGCAGGATCGCTTCTGAACGCAGAGTTGCCAGTTGCTGCAAAAATACCTCGCCCTCCGCCGTTCCCATCTCCAACCCCGGCTCCATACGCAACGCCACCGCTCCCTGGCTGCGCAAGATCTGATGCAATTGCGTAAAAAACGCGGCGCAGAGGTCTCCCCGCGACCAATCAAGCAGCGGCCCTTTGGGAACATATGCCAGATGGCCCAGGTCTAAAGGGACGTGCGGCGCGGTTCGCCGCAAGACCTGGGCGGCGGCAACAATCTCTTGCGCCTCCTCATCCCACAAAGCCAGCCGCAAGGGAGACCAGCCCGCAAACGCTTTCAGCTCGCCCCAGGTCCAGCTCTGCAACATCTGCCCCTGCGGATGCTCCGCCACAAAACGATCCCACAACTCCCGTTGCTCAGATGATATTGCCTTAAGTCGATAACGCTTTACATGTAATACTGCCATACATTTCTCATACATCTATTTCATATATGAACGACCACAACTGCTCTTTACTGTGGCTACTCTACCATAGATACAAACATCTGAAAACCTGTCAGGACGCGCTATAAACTTTTGACAGACAGGGTTTCGTAGTCGCGCGACTTTATCGCGCTTGTGTGAAGAGGCGCGATA
>JAICIM010000643.1 GCA_025928885.1 Ktedonobacteraceae bacterium
ATAGCTGATGAGAGTGACAGCAGTATGGCAACAGCGTTTGGATGATGAACTGCAAATCATCCGGGCCTCTGATTTCATTCTCTATTTGTGGACGCGCTACTTCGCAGAATTACCGGCAAATGCCTCAAAAGGGTCGCATTTCTCGTCTATCTCAGGTATACTTGCTCTTGAAACACCGTTTGCCTGATGCCAGAGATACAGACGATGATGGTAGCCGCGTATGATGTACACAGGACGGGTTGCCGTCAAAAGAAGAGAAGATCAACGCTTCTCCATTCCCTTGCACAGGAACGGGAAGCGAAGTATTGCTCACTCCTCCGCCCGCTACTCTCTATTTGAAGAAAGGATACGAGCCTATGCATACCGTACCGCCCTCTTCTCGTTCGCTCCCGTCTGAGAGCTATGTACCCCAAACTATGCCCAGAATTCTCGGCACCTTTGATATGACCGCCACTCTGGTGCTGGCGATTTACGCGATCGCCATTGTACCCACGGCGGTATCGGGCGGGGCCGGAGCCTATCTCTACTGGTTGATCGGGGCAGTGTTCTTCTTGATCCCGTGTGCCGTTGCTACCGCACAGCTCGGAGTGATGCTTCCATACGAAGGATCGCTCTATAACTGGGCCTACCATGCGCTCGGGCGCTTTTGGAGTTTTTTTGTTGGCCTCTGTTCCTGGCTCCCGGGGCCTATTGTTGTTGTGGGGATCGGGGTCCTCTTCGTCCAAATCTGTCAGGGCCTCAATTCCAGCTGGCTCACTGAATCCTGGCAACAAGGACTCGTCATTCTCGCCGTTATCGTGGTGAGTACGGTTCTCTCGCTTCAGCGTTTCGGCATGGTGCAGAAACTCGTCAATGTGGCCTTTGCCTGTGGATTGCTAGGAACGCTCACCCTGGTGCTCTCTGCCCTGGTCTGGCTATTGAGCGGACATCACAGTGCCACCAACCTGGCTGATTGGCACGCTATTACTCCCAACACCTATAGTTTGTATGGCATCATTACGTTCGCCTATATCGGAGTCAACCTTGTCCTGAATATGGGAGGAGAAGTCAAGACGCCCCGCAAGAGCATTCCGCGTCACGTGTTGTTGGGGTCCATCATCGTCTTTTGCTGCTATCTTGCGGCGATGACTGCCATCCTGGTGGTACAGGGGAGCAGAGCCAGTTTCGTCACGTACTCGATCATCAGTACCGTTGACCTGGCGTTTGGCAAGTGGGGAGGAAACCTTGCCGCAGTCCTCTTTCTTACAATGACTATCCCGGCTGCTGCCATCTACAATTACGCCTATGCACGTCTGTTAATGGTCGGGGGGATTGACCATCTTTTGCCGTCGCGTATGGCGAAGCTCAATCGACACCGGGTTCCCAGCGCGGCAGTGGTCTTCCAGGCATGGTTCGCAGCTGCCTTTACTCTGCTTGTTTTTGTTGCGCTGCCCTATTTATCTGGCTCAGTCAAAGATGCCGCAAATATCAGCGCCGCACTCTACTATATAAGTCAGGCGGCAGCCACCCTGATCTGGGCTATTTCCATCCTGTTTCTCTTCATTACTTTGTTCTTCCTGCGCAGGAGAAAACCGGGCCTCTTCCGGCAGGTCCGCCTCTTTCCACCTGTCGTGCTCTGGGGATGCGTTGTGCTGGGGAGCATTGCCATTGTTGTTGCCATTGTGAATACCCTGTTGTATTCGTGGATCAGCCCGATCGCAAATCAGCAGTGGTTTTTCATCGTCGGTGGCCTGACGCTTGTCTGCTTGCTCATCGCTGGCCTCGTCAGCTTTCTGGCTGCCGGACAGGCCGATTGGGAGACAATGAGCGAGGAAGTGCGCTCTTCCACTTGAGCGACTGCGATCCGGTGCGCCTGATCTGGACGCCCTTACCCGGATGTTTCACGCTTCATTTCCTGTGCCTCTTGCTTGATGATCTCGTTGGAGATGATCGAGGAGAGGACGATCGAGGTGGCTGGCTCTCCATAGGGAACCAGGCGGTTGATGACCTGCTCTAGATGTGTAATTGAGGAGACGACTATCTTGAGAATGTAGCTATCGGTGCCGGTGACGCGATGGCATTCCAGCATTTCGGGGAAGATATAGCTCATCTCGTCTGGTTGCTGAGGGAAGGTAACTTTCAGGGTGGTCATGCGAATAATGGCCGTGATGGGCAGGCCGACTCGTTGCGCATCAATCCTGGCTCCGTAGCCGGTAATGATGCCGCTATCTTCCAGCTTGCGTACCCGCTCGGCGGTGGCGGGTGCGCTCAACCCCACGCGCCTGCCCAGTTCATGAAAAGAGAGACGCGCATCGAGTTGGAGTTCGCGGAGAATCTGCCAGCCAATGTCATCCAGCAGAGCGTGATTATCGATGGTCATAGCCATTTTTCCTTTCCACTTGTAAGGTATAATTACTATATCACCTATCAAATGTTCTGTACAGCTTCCGATTTTCTCGCTATCATATCTACAAATGCTGTGAGAAAGAGGCTGTTCAATGTCTGTTTGTGTTGCCCCTGTGATCTTTGAGCGTTTCCCCAGGATGCGGGTTATAGTCGTGCTGGCTCATGATATCGATAATTCGCACGCAATGCCAGAGTTGGCTGATCGTTTGCATAGCGTCTGGATGCAGGCGGCGAGGGAGGCGCAGCCCTACGGCAATGCCCAATCGCATCCACATATTCGGCCCTGGCGAGAGCAGTTTCGGGCAATGGGCGTTTCGAGCAAAAAGTTTCCCAGCGCTATTGAAGCGTTATTGCGTCGCGTCTTGCGTGGCGACGAGCCTGTTTCAATCAACGCGCTGGTCGATTTCTATCATACCGTTTCCCTACGCTATATCGTCCCGGTGGGAGGATTTGATCTTGACGCCCTTTCTGCTCCGCTGGAGTTGCGGTTGACCAGGGGGGGAGATTCGTTTCAAGCGCTGGATGAGGAGGAGCCATACGCGGTGCCAGCGGGCGAGGTTGCCTACGCCAGCGGCCAGACGATCCTGACGCGCTATCTGATGTGGCGGCAAGCAAAGACGGGTCTTCTTACCACGCACACCCGCTCCGCCGTGCTGGTAGCTGAGATACCCGGCACGACAGAAGCCGAGCTTGCCGCAACGGTATGCGACTCGCTGCACAGCGGCCTGGAGCGCTATTTCGGCGTTGCGGTTCGCTCCTGCATCCTCGATTCCGCACACCTGATAACGCCCTGGTAAGCATCCCGATTATTATTTAAACACAGCCGCGAGAGTCTCATGAAGAGTGTTGCCAGGCACGAGATTCTCGCAAGGCTCAAGAAGCGGAACGAGATGGTTTGTGGACAGAGCTTGACTTGAATAGAGTGGCCATAAAAGGTACTTTTGACGAGACTCCCGCAAACAGTAGATTTTGGCGGCTTCTCAGGCTATACTAGAGAGGTAGCTCTTTGAGAGGAAGGGGAAGCCCAGGAGGGCTTGAAAGCAAATTACGTTGACTATATACGTTTGCCTTCCTTGTCTTTGAGAGGAAGGGGAAGCCCAGGAGGGCTTGAAAGGGTAGTTCCCTGCAAGAACCGCACCCCATTATCTCCCTTTGAGAGGAGGAGGCAGCCCAGGAGGGCTTGAAAGGTAACCAGGATTGTTGGATGTGAATACGTCATAGACTTTGAGAGGAGGGGGAAGCCCAGGAGGGCTTGAAATTACCACTGGAAGAGTTAATCCTCTTTGTATTAATGCGTTAGAGAGAGGCATGCAGCCCGGCGGGGCTTGAAAGTACCCCCAGAAGTACGCATCGTCTGTGGCATTACCGCTCAAAGAGGAGGTCGCAGCCCGGCAGGGCTTGAAATGAGCAGGGACTGTTCTCTACATGTTCTCTGAACCAGGGCAGAGAAGCTGATGCAGAAAGAATAAATGTACCAATGAGCGACACAAAATCGTATCTCATGCTTTCAGATGCGCCCGCCATCCCTGGCCTGGCATTCCGTTTTTTTCAGAGGCAAACTGACTTCCCCTC